>JARDZP010000108.1 GCA_029240795.1 Haloplasmataceae bacterium
TGTTTGTAGATTATCGACAATAACAACATCAAACCCATAATCGATGAGTTCATATACTGTATGAGAGCCTATATAACCCGCTCCACCACATACTAAAATTGCCATTCCTTTGTCCTCCTAATTTTTAACTGTTTCGTTGATTTTATGAGGTATAGAAAAATAAAAACCTTGCAAGATTGTACATCCTAATTCAGTTAATTTATCCACTTGATTTTTTGTTTCCACACCTTCAACAATAACTAATTTATTTTTTAATTTAGCGATTTTCGTTATCATCTTAACAATTTCCACATTTGTCTCATGATGCAAAATACTAACAAATAATCGATCAATTTTAATAATATCAAATTCAACTCGATCCAAAATCGATAACGATGAAAATTCACGTCCAAAATCATCTATTGCTACTAAAAATCCTAAATTACGGAGTTTAGTAATTTGAACACTACATTCATCTATATTATTGATAAATGTATTTTCTCTTATTTCAATACAAATATCACTTACAAATATTCCTAATTTAATGACTAAACCTATCAATCGACTAGGAAAATCTTTTTTAAGTAACATAATTGGCGAAACATTGATTGAAATTTTCGTGTGTTCAAAATCAGCTAATTGTTTTAATTCACAATAATTCTTTAATGATTTATTTATAATTAACATATCTAGTGCTTCCATTAGCCCTGATTCTTCAGCTACGGGTAAGAAATCATTGGGACCTATTACGCCTTTAATGGGATGATTCCACCTTACTAAAGATTCAACAAAACATACCTTGTTCGTGTTCGTATCAATAATATCTTGAAACAACATTTCAAATTCATCAATATCGATTGCCTTTTTTAAGTCATTTGCGATTTCAACTTTTTTATTAATTGTTTCAAACATTTCTTTAGTGAATCTTAAAGAATTACGTTGTTGAGCAATCTTCGCTTCATACATCGCTATATCTGCATAAGTAATGAGTTTATTTATATCAGTTGTATCATCAGGATACAAAGCATATCCAACTGAAGATGTAATATAAATATTATTGTTATTGATATAGTAATTTTTTTGGAGATTTTTATTTAATTGTGTTTTTAAAATACTTAAATTGAAATTAGTATTATAATTAGGTGCTATTAAGACAAACTCATCACCTGATAATCGACTGATGATACAATTTCTCTCCCTAAATATTATTAATTCATTGGCTACCTTTTCAATAATGATATCACCAATTTCATGACCATAAAAGTCATTTATATTTTTAAAATTATTAATATCGATAAAAAAGCAAGCTATAGTGGTTAATTCTAATTCAGCAAGCTTATTAAATAACCCACGCCTATTTAGTAAACCTGTTAATAAATCATGTTCAGAATCATATTTTAATTTATCATTCATCTTTTGTAATTCAGTGATATCATGACCCACTGAAATAATACTTACTACTTCATTATTATTATTAAGTAAAGCATCATTTTTGAAAGAAATCCACTTATCACCTTGATCAGTATCTACTAAGATGACTTCTTGAGTTGAATAGGGTGGTCTTACAACCTTATCAACCCAATTAAAATTTGCTACTTTCAATTTATTATGAAATTCGCTCGCATTAACGCCAATGATATGATTATGTTTAAAAATATCAGTATACGATTTACTCGCATATAATATATTTCCAAGTGGATCAAATTTACCGATTAAATCAGTAGAGTTTTCAATAATAATACGGTACTGCTCTTCTTGTTCTATTAAACGTTTCTGAGTTATCTTTAAATCAGTAATATCAATTTGTACACCTATAAACACTTCAGTACCCATTATTTTTCTTTGACCTGTGCATGAAGAAAAACAATAATTATCACAATTAGGAAATTTAATTCGAAATTCAATTTTAAATTCATTGAGAGATTTATATAATACAGATTTAAAAGTTTCATCAACAGAACTTAAATCATCCTTATGAATTAATTTTAAATATTCTTTTACTTTGTATACCCTTTCACTACAGTCTAAATTATATTTATTAACAAACTTCCCACTATAAAAAGCAGTTATTTCTGATTTATCAAAATCATATTCAAAATAATTAACTTCACCAACATCTGAATATACTTTTAATTTATAATATTGATCGGAGATTAAACTATATGATCTTTTACTTAGTTCAACATAGTTATTAAAACTATCCACTAAATCTTTAAATTGATTATTATATTTATAAATCCATTTTCGATCAGTTTTACCTTTACTTAATTCTTCAACAAATTTATATCCTTCCATAATCGGTTTAATAAATAATAAATATAATCTCAATAGAATATAAAGAAGATATATTGCGGTTAAAATTACAATAAAATATAAAGAAATATAAAATAGTCTTATTTTATTATTTATTATATCTAAGTTATGAGTATATTCTATATTAAATTCATATTTAAAATTTTTAATTAAAGAAAATATCTTTAGGTTAAGATCATAATAGTCACTACCTGTGTCGTATTCTTTTAATACACTACTCAGTTTTACAATATCGTTTGTTTGCAGTATTGAAGTTTTATGATAATTAATATATAAATCTACATTTTTTAAAATAACGTTTATTTCCTCGATTAAATTAGGATTAAAAACATTAATTTCCTTATTGATTAATTCTTGATAACTAATTTTAATACCACTATCACGTTCAAGTTTACCTTCATAAACATCAACAATCTCTTGATACATTTGATAAAAAGTCTCATCGTTAGTTAATTCATATAATAAAGAGTATTTATCTAAATCATTGATCATTGACTCTAACTCATTTAATAATAAGTTAATATTCATATACTGAGCCGTTTTATTATGTGAAATATTATTAGCTTTAGTTAAAAAATGAAAACTTAAAATTGACGCGGCAAGTAAAATAAACAATATACATAAAAATGACGTTATTTTTTTTACTAAATTAGATTTTCTCCTACCCACCTGTGCCATCTCCTCACAAAACATTATATACCTCTATTTTACATTATTTTACATAGTTTATAAAGCATAATTTTGCTAATCACTAAATATAATAACTAAAGGCAAATCAAAAATGATTTGCCTTTTACTTTTATAAAATTTTTTTAACTTTAGCTAAGTAATACTTTTCTTCTCTGATCATGTGATCTACCATTTCAGGAACAATATAACCCATTACTTTACATTCTATGCGAAGATTTTTTACCCTATCTAAGAAACAAATAAAATCGGTTAAAACTTGATTCACTTCTTCGTTTAAATACAGAATTGCCTTACTCTCTACTTGCGTTCTTTCAATCATTAAACCTAATTCATAAGCTTTAATATATAAATTATCAAATTTATCTTTAAAATCGCACGCTTCTTTTACTAATATTGCCTCAACAGGGTCTAAACTTCCACTTACCGCAGCTGCATGACCTGACGCATCTCGTAACCATAATTTGTGTAGTAAGATTGTTTCATCATATGGATTCATTTTTTTATTTCCAGTTGCTAAATACAAGTTACGATAAAACTCATTCGCTTCATTTAACATATGGTTAACAAATGAAGGTACTTGATTAAAGCTAATCTCACATTTTAATAATTTACCTAATATTATTTTCTTAAACTCAATAAAATCTTTTAATAATAAAACTGATTTATTAACAAGTTCAGTAGCGTTAATCGTGTCAGAAGCATTTATAATCACTTCAGCTTCATTATGAATTTTTGTCCATTCAGTTTTAAAGTAGTTAGCTTTTTTGATAAATTCGGTTTCTCTAGGAGACATAAGTGTTAAGATAAACTCACCATGGTCGCTCATTATACTAGACCAAAAGTATATTTCTTCAATTGGATTCAACATATATTCACTCCTTACTAAAATTCTATACTATGATATGTTTATCATGATGCTATGTGCCTAGTCATTTAAATATTTCTTAAATATCGCAATATTGTTTGATAGAAATATAAGGATCTTGTAATAAATAGAAGTGTAGATAAACGCAAAAATAATGATGATTATGATTATGATCACACTGATTGAAATACCAAATAGTGGAATGCCAATCACAAAATTTACAAAAATAATTGATGAGGCAAGGATACTTCCAGTGATCAAACATGAATAATATTTAAACTTATTTAAAATACCCAATGTTAATCCAACAATCCCATTTAAAAATGCAAAAATAATAAATTCCTGTCCATTAAAAAATAAAACGATGGTCGCTGTTGTAATATAAGAAACCATTCCAAGCTGCTTGTTTTTTCTACTTATTAAATAGATTGGAATTGTACTTAACAACGTAAATATCGTAAACAGTTCCGAAAATAGAACTGGCATTAATTGTAAAATAGCACCAATAGAACAAAATAAGGCGGCTGTAGTTATTTGATTTGTCTTAAACACAAAAATACCTCCTATTATTCTTTATACTAGATTATATGTCAAACTCCTAATTTATTGAATATAATCTAATAGTATTAATAAATGGGGGTATTTATGAAAAGACTAATCGACCCTAATGCGGTGAACGTTCCACCTGGATATATAATTGAAGTTGTAAAAACAAATTTAAATGTACCCATCACTTTAGAAATTCTAGAAAATGGTGAAATGTATTATGGTGATTCTGGTATAAACGATGGAAATGGAAAATTAGTAAAAATTACTGAAACTGGTTTTGATGTGATTGCTGAAGGCTTTGAAGCACCTTTAACAGGAATTACTTATCACAATGGTGAATTTTATGTTTCACATAAAGGTACAGTCACTAAAGTTACAAAAACAGGAGAAAAAGTAGATTTATTAGTAGGTTTACCTAGCTATGGAGACCATAGTAATAACAGAGTAACATTTGGACCAGATGGCAAAATGTATTTTGGTCAAGGTACTGCGACTAATTCAGGAGTAGTTGGACTAGATAATGGCTGGGTAAGGGATCAACCATTTTTCCACGACTTTGCCGCTAAACCAATCTCTCTAACTGGACAAAACTTTGAAACCCAATCATTTCTTGAAACTAGTAAAGAAACTGTCTTAACAGGTGCCTACTCCCCGTTCGGTACACCTAGTAAATTTAATGAGTTAGTAAGGAGTATCCTCCCCGGAAGTGGTTCTGTGTTAAGAGCTAATGCCGATGGTTCAAATCTTGAACTCGTTGCGTGGGGATTAAGAAATCCATTTGGCATAAAATTTGATCAAAACAATAATTTATGGGTAGGAAATCATGGAATAGATATTAGAGGTAGTCGACCTGTTAAAAATTGTCCGGATGAATTTATTAAAATTAATGAAGGCAATTGGTATGGTTGGCCTGATTATGCAGGAGGATATCCATTAACGAACCCCTTCTTTAAACCTGATAACGGAAAACAACCTCAATTTTTAATTAAAGATCATCCAATGAAACCCGAAATTCCATTTGTCAATTTCATTCCACATACATCAATTATCGGTTTCGCATTTAATGATGATGAAGATTTTGGTTTTTATGGTGATTGTTTTATGTCAGAATTTGGACCAGTTGATCCAATTACGACTGGTGGGGTGATGTTACCCAATGTCGGTCATCGTGTAACACGGATAGATATGAGTTCAGGTCAAGTTTTTTTATTTGCGCAAAACAAATTAATCTTTACTACTTCAGAAACACAAATAAGTGGATTAGAAAGACCTGTGGATATTGTCTTCGGTAATGACCATTCACTGTATATACTTGATTTTGGTATTTTAAATGTATCTGGTAATAAATCAAAATCTCAAGCGTATACCGGTGTTATTTGGAAGGTCTCAAAAGTTTGATTTTCTTTGCATAATGGTGGATTTTACTATATAATTATTGGGTAATAATCATATTGGAGGATTTGAATGAATTATAAAGCAATTGTACTGGATTTAGATGGTACACTGATGACATCAAAAAATGAAATATCACTAATTACCCAAAACTTATTAATTGAAATTCAAAAACAAGGAATTACTGTCATTCTCGCTTCTGGTAGACCCACTTACGGTATTTTGAAAGCAAGTGAAAAGTTACAACTTCAAAATTATGGTGGTTATATTCTAGCATATAATGGCGGTAAGATTATAAATATGAAAAATCGTCAGGTAATTCATGAATCCTCTTTAACAGTTCCAACAATTCATGAATTATTTGATGCATCAAGAGATTTAAAAGTAGGGATTATGGCTTACACAGATGATTATATTATTACTCAAGATGATGATGAATACATTCAAACTGAATCAAGACTAAATAATATGCCCATTGTAAGAGTACCTCACTTCAAAGACGCTATACAAGTAAATTCAGCAAAATGTTTAATGACAGCAGAAGAAAGTCATTTAGTTCATGTTGAACAAATTCTTAAAGATAAATATAGCGAATCTCTATCCATTTCACGATCTTTGCCTTACTTCTTAGAATGTATGCCTAAGGGCATAGATAAAGCACAGTGCCTCGCAATCCTCGTTAATTACTTAAATCTAACCAAAGATGAAGTCATCGCTATTGGTGATGGTTATAATGATGTATCG
>JARDZP010000028.1 GCA_029240795.1 Haloplasmataceae bacterium
TATTAAAAAACATTAAGTAACAGAATTATTCCTGTTACTTAATATTTTTTATTGATAAATGAGATTATTCAACTTTTAAATAATCTAATCCAAACATGTAATTAGTAGATTGGCTATTTTTTCCAACTATCTTGACTGTAATAACATTTAAACCCGCTTGTAATTCTGCTTGTCCTAATGTTATTTCACCCGTCGCAGAGACACCACTTGAATAAGTATCAATAACATTTCCAAGTACGTTGTTATTGGCATAAAATTGAACATTACCATAATCTCCTGCTGTAGTTAGATTTGCTTTTAAAGTAAAGGTTTGTGTGGTTTCAACATTTATGTATAACTTCAATTCGTCACCCACTGTTGCTCCACGCCACCAAAGATGCAAATTGTTACTCCATTTTGTTCCAAAGGTTGTCATATCTTGAGTTTCTACTATACCAGCACCAACTGACTCAATATATATACTTTCACCCTCGTTTAAAGCGATTACTTCAGGGCGATATTCGTAGTAATTTGTTCTTTCCTCTAGTGATTTTACTTCATAATCATCTGTCCCATTTTTATCAAGGTACCAATATGACACTGTAGCACGTTTTACAAATTCATCACTATAATATTTTTCTAAATATCCTTCAAAAGAATCTTGGAATGGAATATTATCTATTATTTGAAATCGATTATTAACTCTATTGCCTTCGGCATGTACGCCACCTTTGTTGTAAGGTTGTGAATGAAAAGGTCTCGAGAAAAGTGAAGGATCACACCATGCGTATCCAAAATAATCTTCAGTCCCTGTTCCAAACCAAGATGGGAATTTTTCTCCATCGATAAAGAATTTTTCATCACCTTCACCCCACCAATAAGCTCCTTCTCCTCCGTTAGGATCTACCCTATTATCCGTCTTGTAAAGATGAAGCATAAATCCTAAAAATCTTCCTTGTCCTTCTGTTTTTAGAATGAGACTATCTGGCCATCTATCATTTCCAGCTTCTTGATCAGTATTTCTTGTCCACTTAGCATGAAACCGCATTAATTCGTTAATAGGTTGATCTAATGGTGCGGTTGTTATCTCAACGTCTAAATTTCGCGTTTTAGTACCGTCATTTCCAATAACAATTTTTGCTCCGGTTTCAAATGGCATATACCAATAGCTGTAGAACCAGCCATCCTCTTGCATTCCTACTGGTAATGCTTTAAAAGTATTAATACCTGCAGCACTACCAAAGAAATCACCTAAAGGAGCCCAAACACTTGGTTTCTCTTCACCGTCCCAATAAGCACTGATTGTTAATTCTCTTAACGCTTCCCAATCTTCAAATGGTTCAGTTAAGTTATTAACTTTTATTCTAATACCAGTAATAGCATTAGTCTCATTACTGTTAAATATTTCTTCTCTTTGTGAAGCTTCAATATTATAACTATTTGTAATTTTTGTTTCATTGGTTCTTTGAATAGGATTTGTACCTAGATCATTGATAAAGAATTCTTGTGCTTTTGAAAGAGCAGCAATTTGTGTTGTACTTAGAGGTAATTTAAATGATTCAACTGAATATTGTTCAGGTAATGTAGTATAATCTAATAAATAATATGAACCCCAATCATTATATAATACAACTTTAATTGATTCATTATATGTAATTGGAATATAAAAATTGTTGCCTTGAGATGCTACATAATTTAATTCACTGTAATTGAAAACTCCTAAATTAGTTGATAAAGAAAATAAATTTTTAAATTGATCATCAAATACAGGTACACTTGCACCATCAATATATATTTTTATATGTCCAGTTTTTGGTGCAGCAGACCAGATTCTTGTAATATAACCAGGACCTTTCGCTTCAGCAATAACCAATCCCCCATCAGGTTGTTTTCTTATAAAACCACCCCAGTCCCCATTAACACTCCAATCAGAATATTCATCAAACATGGTTGTATATTTTGATCTTCGATCGTATGATGAAAATTGGCTCGACTTTTCTCCTATAATTGGTTTAATTGA
This sequence comes from Haloplasmataceae bacterium, assembly GCA_029240795.1. Classification (GTDB taxonomy): domain Bacteria; phylum Bacillota_I; class Bacilli_A; order Haloplasmatales; family Haloplasmataceae; genus JARDZP01. The sequence continues at coordinate 2,000 of JARDZP010000028.1, forward strand.
TAGAGATTCCAAATCATATAACCTTTTAACGATATCTTCGTAAGTTAAATGTGTTGTTTCTTGAATGGGTCCAACGGTTGTTCTAGCTGTCGTTTCACCTGTTGTATTATTTTCTGTACTCGTAACTTTATTACATGCTGATAATAATAAAGTTAAATTTAGTAAAAAGAACATAAAAAGAAATGTTTTACTACCACTTTTATTCATTATTTACCTCTTCCTAATTATTACAATTAATTATTTATTTTTTTATCATAAATGATAACGTATCATTAATTTCTTTAATTTTATCAAGAGGAACTTTTGCCTTACGATCAAAAGTTAATAAACCATTAACTTCTTGAAAAACATCTGTTAATTGTGTATAACAAAATCCTCTAATACAACTTGATTTTCCAATTGCATCAATTAAGCGTTTATATTCTTTTAAGAAAGATTCTTCACGATTAACTGAAGTATAGCCCCAACCATTACTATTTGATACATTAAAAGATATACCACCAAATTCTGTTAACATTATTGGTTCGCCTTCATTCTTATATTCACCAACATAGATACTTCTTCCTGCTGGTAAATAATTTAGCATATTATCTTTATCACTAATTGATTTTTCATATATTTTTTGTTTTTCAATTTCATTTTCAGTTCCATGACTATAATTATGGATAGCACATATATCTGTTTTAGTTAACTCCCAACCATCATTAGAAACAACCAGGCGAGAATGATCTAAACTATGAGTTAAGTGATACATGGTTAAAGCGTGATTTAATTCAAATGGACTCCTTGCGATTTTAGGTACTCCCCATGATTCATTTATTGGTACCCAAGTTACGATACATGGATGATTATAATCTCTTTTAATAACATTTACCCATTCATGAACCATTCGTTCAACATAATCAAAGTTAAAGTTAGCACTATTAGCCATTTCACCCCAAACGATATAACCTAATCGATCAGCATGATACAAGAAGCGTGGGTCTGATACTTTTTGGTGTTTACGACAACCATTAAAGCCCATCTTCTTTGACAAGATAATGTCATTTACATAATCTTCATCAGTTGGCGCTGTTAATAAGCCTTTCTCAAAATAGCCTTGGTCGAGCACCAATTTTTGAAAATAAGGACGATTATTTAAATAAATGATTCCATCTTCTTGATGGATTTTCCTCATTCCAAAGTAACTTTTAACATCATCAAGTACTTTTGCTTCATTAACAAGTTTAAATTCAATATCGAATAAATAGGGATGTTCTGGACTCCAAATTTTACCACCACCATGAAATTCAGTATTAAAAATCGCATTTTGGAAAATATCTAAAGTAAATTTAGTATTTTCATTTTTAACTTGATAAACATTGCTAATTATTTCTTTCCCTTGATCCAAAACTTTTACTTGTAATGTAACATGATCTAATTGATTTAAATCAACTTCAACATTTAGTACACCTTTATCAATATCGGGTGTCATCCTTACTTCATCAATGTGAACTTCTTCAACGACTTCCAGCCATACAGTTTGCCAAATTCCTGTTGTTCTTGTATACCAAATAGATTCAATTTTTTCTTTCCAATATTGTTTACCACGTGGAATAAATTCATCTGTTGATGGGTCAAATGCATAAATAACGATTTCTTCAACACCATCAAATTTTAAGTAATTCGTAATATCAACACTAAAACTACTATGACCACCCCTATGTTTAGTAACTAATTCTTGATTAATATAAACTTCACTTTCATAGTCACAAGCACCTACATGTAAAATGATGTGTTTATCTTGATACAATTCATCTAAGTTAAATGTTCTTTTATACCAAATATGATCATGGAAATCTGTTTTATTAATTCCACTTAATTCCGATTGGAAACAAAAAGGAACTTCAATTTTCAAATCAAACTCATGTTTTTTATACCATTTTTCAGCATGTCCCACGTGATGATCATCAAAAGCAAAATCCCATGTTCCATTAAGATTAAGCCATTCTTTTCTTACAAAATTCGGTCTTGGATATTCTATTCTTTTCATTTTCATACCTCTTAAATCTGTTTTATTTTTGTTTTTATTTAATATGTTTTCATCCCAAAAACAAGATTTATTGATTTATTTTCGGTGAGGGTTGCTCTATATTACTTGGCATAATACCTTGAACTTTTGGCCAACCATCTGAAGTCCAAATCAACTTATCAAGCATTAAACTTCTACGAGATGTATTTTCAAACTTTTCTAACTTACTTTTATCATATGCATGATAAAAAATCCAATAGTCCCCAGCATCATCCTTGATGACTGAATTATGACCATTTCCCACAAAATATGGACTTCTTGTTATGACTTGAGTACCGCGATCTGTACCTAACATATCACGCCCAATATTATCTATGTAAGGTCCTAGTGGAGAAGTCGATCTTGATACTCTTACATTGTATGTACTATTAAACCCTTCACAACAAGTACCACTTGAAACGAATAGATAATAATAGTTATCTTTTTTTATTACATAAGCACCTTCATACGTATCACCATTCCAAGGTGTTGAAGTGTCAAGTCCTGCAACACGGGTCTTCGCATTGATAGCATTATCACCATCCTTTAATGCTAGGCCGTCAGCAGTTAATTCAACACCGTAAAGTCCTCTAAAACTTCCCCATATCATGTATACGCGGCTATCATCATCCACAAAAACCGCAGGGTCAATTGAGTTATTTACACCAATTGAACTTGAATCAAATATTTTACCATGATCAGTCCATGGACCTAATGGATGGTCGCTTGTAGCAACTCCAATACCAGGGTTTGGATCTCCCCAAGTTGATAAAGAATAATATAAATTATATTTATTACCTATTTTTACAATATCGGGTGCCCACAAACCAGCATTAAATGTTCCCCATTTTGGACTATTTTGGGAATTAAATGCACTTCCAGCAAATTCCCAACTTACTAAATTATTCGATTTTAAAATTGGAATATATTGTACGCTGGTTGAACTTCCCCATTTTCCGAAATCTTGTGTACCAAAAACGTAGAAGTATCCATCATCATCTCTAACAACCGCAGGATCAGCTAAGACCGGTGCAAATACTGGATTTGTATACATTACATTATCATTTTGTTTTTTCACAAGTACTGTAAAAGTTTTTGTTTTTGTTTCTGTAACACCTGTTGAATTCGTTACAGAATATTCCACTTTATACACACGAGGCAATATCGATGAGAATTTGTCTTCATCAACAATTTTAATTTGGTCTGTGATATCTCCATCTATTGAATCAACTACAGTAATACCCTCTAATAAATTTATTTTTTCACCATATACGACTGTTTTACTCTCTAAACCAGCCCAAGTGACTCTTTTAGGATCAGTCGAAGTTTCTTCTGGAGTTAAAGTTTTACAGCCTGTAAGCATAATTATTAATAAGTTGATAGTCAATAAGCAAAATATGATCTTCATATAGTTCTCCTACTCTTATAATCTTTCATTTTCATAAAACGGACTACTTTATAGTGACAAGTACACCTTGTTCATATTTATACGCTTCATATACATTTAAAATATGAAGTGCTTGTTCTAATGATCCAATCATAATGGGTTCATTATTTAGGACACTTTCACAAAAATATAGGATTTCTTGTGCGTAACCTAACATAAAAATGTTTTTATTATAAAGTTGACCAAGTGAAAACTCTGGTTCCCAGAATATTGGTGCAACTTCATCATCACCAATATAACTTGACATTCTACCATATCCACCATTTAAGTGTTTCAGTTCTTTAACAACTCTGTCGCCTTTTTTATAATATCTCAGTTTGACACCATTTTCTACAATCACATTAGCCCCCTCACCGATGACTTCTAAATGTTCAAGTGGTGAGGTTTGAGAAGCAGAGGCAGCTAGGTGTAATGTTCCAATCGCTCCACTTTTAAATGTGATATTCGTAATCGAACTTCCTACCTTTTCATTAATATTAAAATAAATAGATTTTATTTCTCCCATCAAATAAACAAGAATTGAAAGTGGATGTACAATGTGATCTAGAAACCATAACATTTTCTTGTTATCTTGACGATCATTTACGTTGAGTGGAATATTTTGGGGATAGCGAATATAAACAGAAGTTGTTTCACCGAATTCTTGACTACTGATAATTTGTTTTAGTTTTTGAATCGATGGGAAGAACATCTTTTTAAATCCAACCATTATTTTTTTATTCGTTTCATGGCTTGTCTGAATCATCTCACGAATTTCAGCGGAACTCGATGCAGGAGGCTTTTCAATCCAAACATGACACCCTTTTCTCATACACTCGATCGCGATTTTCGGATATAGCGATTTTGAATCTTTATCATAGCCAGTTATCACAAAAACGGCATCAATTTTTACATCACTTAACATTTTATGATAATCATCATATACTTTTTCAAAGCCAAATACTTTTGCGACTTTTAATGCCTTATTGATATCTAAGTCACAAACGGCAACCAGATTTACAGGTGCATAAGCGAAACAAGGTAAGATATTCCGATAAGTATGTCCGCCACACCCAATGACTGCCACATTTAATTTATTCTCATATTCGATATTATATTTTATATATTTCATAGAACCATCTCCAATCAAACATTGATTGTTTTACGATCATTTGAAGAAAAACTAATATGCATTACTGCTTCAGTATCGCCAATATTGATGGCACAATGTAATACATTCGCAGGAATTGCTATACTATCGCCTTCATGCAAAATTATAGCAACTTGTCCTTCATACAGATGCCTAATTTTTCCTTTTATGACATATAAAATTTCTTCGCAATTTGGGTGATAATGTCTTGCATTCTGACACCCTTGTTTGATGAAACAGTGTCCAAGTGTTAAATTATCACTGTTTTTAAATTTCATTGATGCATACCATACGAGTTTCCCCCAAGGGAACTCTTCAACAATTTGTTCTTCTTTTTTTAATATCAAAATAAGACCTCCCTTTATATAGGAATTGATTCTAATATAGGTTATTATTTATAATAAACTTCAAATTCAGAAATCGAAGTATATTCTTTAATTCCACCAGGAATACCTATGATTCTTACACCGTCTCCCCAAGTTTCATCAAATCTAATAGTAATACTTGCACTAGTCTCTAATGTTTTGTCATAGGTATAATTATCACTGACTTCAAGATTTTCTACATCTATCCATTCTTGATTTTGACGAACTTGAACTTTAAACTTTTCAAACCATCCACCATCACTGCTTACTTTACCAATTTTGTAGACGATTTCATTCATGTTATAAGCTTGTGACCATGTCATTCCCCAAAAATCAATTGTTTTTCTCGCATTATTAAAACTTTCATCGAATATATCAGTTCTTCCATCATTCAGTTTATTTTTTAAACCCATTTTAGTCGCAAGTGAAATTGGAGTGGGGTTTATTGAATTAACACTTAATGATAGATTGACATTTGCTTTTTCATTAGTAGGAATTGTTTGTTCATAAGGATTAACGATTAATTTTCGGAATGATAATTTATAGACGTTTACCCCACCCATAAATGTATTCGAATTGACCCACATTGTTTTTCCATCTTCAGAAATATATTTAGATGGTATTACGGTAGCGTATCCACCATGAACACCAGTTATCCATTTGTTAGAATTGTCAAATGCGACATATTCTCTTGAAAAGAAATGTTTCCATGGTCCCCATGGAGTGGGTGATTCATAAAATTCAAAAGTATATTCAGTCCAAGATGTATAAATATAACGATTTAATGTTTTATTATAAACAATACTACTTTGAGCAAGTGGTGATTGTCCTCTGACAGGTCCTTTTAATAATTTTCCATATACTTTTCGTTCATCTGTTAAGACTGTTTTTTTAGCTTCAATATCGCCAGGAATTGACCAAGTCGCATTTCCATCTAAGTCGCCTGTGTAAAATTCCCAAGATGTAATATCCTGAATTTCCTCTTTAGGTATTCGTGCTAAATATAAATGAACTGGATCAGGAACATTACCTGAAGCAGAATAACGCCAATTGTAATCAAGCCCATAAGCATAGACATATTCATCAAACGTGTTGTTACTTAAATCTTGACCATAGTCTAAAAACATGACTGTTGTGAAATTATAATCATCAAACATTGGTTTAGTGGTATCCCAAGTCCACGTTTGACCTTTATCTTCCGAACGAATAATAGTTGCTGAAGGAACTCCATTAAATAAAGCTGCTCCAGGAACATAACCCAAATCTTGAACCGCTAAATATAATACACCATTTGCAGAAATCATACTCGTCGGTTTACGATTATACGTATCTGTTTCATTCCAAACTTGGCTTAGTTGTGTTGAAGGATTTATTTTAACTCCCTGGATATTTCTTTCATCAGGTGTTCCTAAAGTAATTTTACTTAAAACAATATCTTGCCAAGGAGCACTTAAATTGAAGCCTTTACCGTCACCATTCGCCAAATAAAGGTTTCCATCATCACTCCATGTTGATGGCCATAAATCACCATCGCTAAACGTGTTATAACTTGAAGCATCTTCAATATAAACTGTTGAGAAAAAAGTACTTTTTTCAGGAGTTATTATTTTATCATCTTTGAATGGATCATAATAATAAAATTCAGTGTGATTGATTGGTTCAGTTGAAGCAGTCGTTGTTGTATCAGTACTACCACTAGCTTGATCCGTGTTAAACACATCACATGCTATTAACATAAATAAGGTGACTATTAAAAGTGATAATGTTGTTATCCTTTTCATTTTGTTTTCTTCCTTTATTTATTTTAAAATGATTATAAAGTTTCTTTTGTAAATCTAAGTGCTGTATAGTAATTGTATAATTCGCCTTTTCTAAGTAAAATGTTGTCTAAAAATGGAACTAATTCAGTTTCTAAACATAATCCTAAATTCTTTTCACCGATGTGATTATTTTCAAAAACCATTTTTTGAGTTATAAAATTACCAGAATAAAGTTGTACTGCTTGATAATTAGTAGAAATCGTTAATTTTCTTTTTGATTCACTTTCAAATACTTTAATACAGTTGTCCCCACCATTTAATTGTAAGGTGATATCATATCCATTACCAAATTTGATTTGTTGATGTTCACTATTTAATTCTTGTCCTACTAATTTAGGTGTAGTGAAATCGAATGGAGTACTTTTTACACTTAATAATTTGCCTGTCGCAAGCATTTCTTGATCAATTTCAAGAAACTGATCGGAGTTAATTGTTAACAAATGATTCTTGATATCTCTTCTACTATTACCATTTAAATTAATAAACATATGATTAGTCATATTTACATATGTATCTTGTTCTGACTTACACATATAAGTAATTTTAAATTCATCCTTATGAAGTGTATATAAAACTTTAATCTCTAAATCTCCAGGAAAATGACTTTCTAAGTGAGGTGAAAAATAACTTAATTCATATCCATTTTCAATTTCAGTTACATTAAAATATTGATACGTTAAGCAATTTAATCCCCCGTGCAAATTATTATTTCCATCATTTTGATCGAGTTGATACTCTACATCATTAATTGTAAATTTCGCATTTTTAATTCTTCCCGCTGTTCTTCCTACCAATGCACCTTGAAATCCATCATTTACGATGTAATCACGATAATCATTCCAGCGTAAGATGAGGTTCTCATTAAAATTATCTTCTTTTATTGCGACTTTTGTTAAAGAACCCCCTATGTTTATAAAACAAACTTCAATGTAATCATTTTTCATGCTATATTCATAGACTTTTTTTTCATGATGCATAAATACTTCTTTACTTTGTTTAATCATCTTATTCTCCCTTTTTATTTGTAAAATACTTCTAATTCAGAAATTGACGTGTAATAATGATCCCCGCCTGGAATACCAATGATTCTTACTCCATCACCGAATGTATTTTTAAACTTTATTGTAATTTTAGAAAATGACTTTAGGTTTTGATCAAATGTGTATGGATAACTGATTTTCGTATTTTCAGTATCAATCCATTCGTTATTTTGACGAACTTGTACTTTCATTTTCTTAAACCACCCACCATGTTCTGTCACATCTCCAACATAGTAATTGATTTCATTCATGTTGTAGTTAGTAGTCCATGTTAACCCCCAGTAGTCATAAACTTTTTTCTCTCCATTATAACTATCATCATAAATTTGATAATTTCCATCATTTAATTTATTTCCGATACCATAATGTGTCGCTAAAGAGATTGGTGTAGTATCATTTAACATCGCTAGATTGTATTCAGAATGACCATTCATAGCTTTTGTATTGGTATAGAGACTCACTTTTAATTTTCTAAAAGATAAATTATACTTTTTAATACCGCCAACAAAGGTATTCGAATTAACCCACATGGTTAATCCATCTTCACTGATAAACTTTGAAGGAATAACTGTTGCGTATCCACCATACTTTTCCTCATTCCATGGGTATGCTCCAAAATCTTTGGTATAGAAGTGTCTCCATGGTCCCCAGGGAGTAGGTGACTCATAGAATTCAAACGTATATTCTGTCCAAGAAGAATAAATATAGCGATTTATAGCTTTATTGTAAACAATACTACTTTGAGAGATGACCGACATATTGTTTACAGCTTGAACAAAAGTATCATTATAAATTCTTCTTTGATCCGTTAATACCGGCTTTTTCGATTGAATATCACTTGACCATGAAGCGTTCGCCTTTAAATCACCGGTATAAAATTCCCACTTAGATAGGTTTTGAATCCCATCTTTAGGCATTCTTGCTAGATAGACATGTTGTGGGTCTGTGACAGTATCAGAAAATGAATCACGCCAATTGTAATCAAGTCCATATGCATAGACATAGTCATCAAAGGTATTATTTTCATAATCTTTTCCATAATCTAAAAACATGATGGTCGTATAGAAGTGATTACTAAACATTGGTTTTGTTTGGTCCCAAGACCATGATTTCCCTTTATCATCTGACTTAATTATTGTCGCATTTGGAGCATCATCAAATGTTCCTGGACTTTTTTTATTTAAATCTTGAACTGCTAAATAAAGTCGACCTTCTACAGAAACCATCCCTGTTGGTTTTCGATTATATACGAATTGGTCTCCCCATACTTGACTTATTGGAGTAGTACTCATTATCTTTTCACCAGAAAGATTATGCTTTTCAATCGAACCAGAGAGTTTATTTATCACGATATCTTCCCAATTTTCATCTAAATTAAAGCCTTTTCCATCCCCATTTCCTACATATAAGTGATCATCATCACTCCATGCAGATGGCCATAAATCACCATCACTTAACGTGTCATATGAGGCTTTATCTTCAATAAAGACAGTTGAGAAAAATGTGCTTTTTTCAGGAGTATTAATGGTTTGATCACAATTCACTATGTCAAAATTTTCAATTCCTATAAATTGCTGCTCTTTACTGTTCATTTTAATCCCTTTCTACTCGATAACAAAAATTATCTATATTATTTAATTTATACATATTTTCTATAATATAACAAAAAGTGAAAAAATATAAACGTTTATATTTTTATTATACACTAAGCTTTAAGTCTATGCAATAAAATTTACCATTTTATGATAACACATACATTTATAGAAAATATTATTTAATACATCAATTATATATCAAATAAAAGAATAAACAGCTTACTAATTGTAAGCTGTTTATTCTTTTACATTTATTTACAAGATTCTCGATAAATTATTCTTCCTGATGGTTTAGAAAATCTTGATAAATCAGTTTCTTTATTAATAAGAGCTATTATTAGATTAGCCACATCATTGCCCCACATAAATCGATCAACATGGATTGTGGTTAAACTGGGTGAATAATATTTAGCTAATTCTACATTATCAAATCCAACAACGGCAATATCTTTAGGTATTTTTAAGTCATTTTCTTTAATAGCATCCATAGCACCCACTGCCATTTCATCATTTGCACAAAAGAATACTTCAGGCATGGGTTTTTTGTTTTTAATTATATTATTCGCTATATTATATCCACTTCTAATTGAAAAATCACCTTGATAATAGTTTTCAGGATTGTAAACGCCAAATTCTTCCATAGCTTGTACAAATCCGTTATATCTATGTGTATTATCATATGATGTCACTCCACTAATAAAGTGAATATTACGATAACCTTGTTCTAAAAGGTGTTTCGCTAACTGATAAGTAATATTCGTGTTCTCAATTGTAAATTCGTGAACAAATTTTTGTTTTAATTCTCTATCTAATAATAAAATTGGAAAGCTATCACTCGCAACCCTTTTAATTGTTTCATTCTTAACATTTTTATCATGTATAACAGCAGCATCAATTTGTCGATTAAACATCAACTGTTCTGCAGACTTTCCACTACTTACAATAATATTATATCCATGTTTATCTAATTCATAGTTTATTCCATCCAATAATTTATGGTAGGTTGGTCGACTAAACCCATCTAAAAATACTCCAACTATATTTGATTTTTGAGTTTTCAAATATCTAGCTGCGCCATTAGGAATATAATTAAGAACCTTAGCGGCCTCTACAACCTTTATTTTGGTTCCTTCTCTTACACGAGAATCATTTTTCAATCCGTAAGAAGCAGTAGCGGTAGAAACACCAGCTAATTTTGCTACATCTTTTATTGTAACCATTTACATGCTCCTTTCTATATTATTGATACGTTTATATCGATATATTATACCATATACTTTGGTAATTTAACATTAATATTTACCAAAATGTTTAGATTTCTACATTTTTAGATTGATTAAATACTATTAAGACATTGTTTGCTAAAAACCTAAAGATCAAAGACCATTGGTAGAATTTTTACGACTCTCACTTCTTAGAATATTTTTTGCAGCTTCTTCTAATCTAAACTAACTTTAGATCTACTTGTGATTAATATACATGCTTTATTTTAGTTTTTGTTTTCAGTAGAACGTATCACCTTTAGAAGTAATAGATTTCTTAATACTTGAATAAATAAATAGAACAAAGTCTGTGCTAATTATTCAATTAATTCATGTACAGATCCATTTAAACCTCATGTAAGTCCATCCCAAATTTCGATGGGTGTTATTACCTATTTATTAAATGCTTTATTATAATCTGAAATAAACTTTTGAATACCTGCATCAGTTAATGGATGTTTTGCCATTTGTTCAATTAACTTAAATGGAATAGTCGCGATATGTGCACCTACTTTTGCGGAATCAATTACATGCATTGGATGCCTAATGCTCGCTGAAATAATTTCTGTTTTTATATCATGTACTTTAAAAATTGTTGCGATGTCTTCAACCACTTTTATTCCTTCATTACTTATATCATCTAATCTACCTAAAAATGGTGATACATAGGTAGCACCAGCTCTTGCAGCAAGTAAAGCTTGAGTTGGTGAAAAAATTAAAGTTACATTTGTTTTTATGTTTAATTTGGTTAATATTTTAACAGCTTTTAACCCTTCTAAAGTCATTGGAATTTTTATTACGATATGATGACTTAGTTTTGCCCATTCAAGCCCTTCCTTTACCATTCCTTCACTGTCAAGAGCCATCACTTCTACACTAATAGGACCATCAACGATACTAATAATTTCATTAACTACATCATTAATATTTCTTCCTTCTTTTGCCATTAACGATGGATTTGTGGTAACACCACATATTACACCTAAGTCATTAGCTGCTTTTATCTCATCGATATTAGCTGTATCTATAAATAATTTCATTTTTCTCCTCCTTAAAATAATTTATGGTAGATTATATTTGAATAATCTACCATTCATTTCTTGTATCTAAATAATTTCTAAATGATCTAAATCAGGTAATTTAGGGAATGGAGCTGCTGGTATTGTTTGATACCAATAAGCAACTGAAGCGATATCATCTTGTAATGGTAGATAATGACCATCTCTTCTCCACCCTAATGCTTGAATAGTAACTTTTAAATCATCTTCAAAACGAATAGGGTCTGCAATATGCCATCTGTACATACCAAATCGTTGCTGAGAATTATATAATCCATCTGGTCTAATCACTTGATTTAAACCAGCATATGGAGTTGTATATTCTTGGTATTGATGAGTTACTTGATTTTCAAAATTGTAAGAACCACAGAAATAATCTTCTGTTCCTGTTCCACAAATAGTTGGAAATTCTTTATCCCCATCCATATAGAATTTTATTTCTCCTTCTCCCCACCAGCCTTTATTGTTGACACCCCATGCCATGTAAGTTCCAACATAATGTCCTTTACCTTTTACGCCATCTAAGATGGTATAAACATCTTTATAGGGTAATGGATTTACACGTCTGAATTGTGCATGGAAATAGGCTGCATCTTCAGGAACATCTGTTAAAGTATAGTTAATTTGATAATATAGTGACATATCTCTACTATCTAAATTTTCCATTGTAATTCGGCAACGTTTTCTAAATGGCATTAACCAATATGAATTAAATGCACTACCTGGATTAACACAAATTGGCATTGAGTTTACCTGAGCATATGTATTCCATCCATTACAGAAGAAGTCTCCTACTGGACATTCTACAGAAGGTGTATCTTGACCATCCCAATAGACTCTCATTATTGTATGTCTCCATACTCCCGTTGGAGTCATCCACATTTGTTGAATCGCTCCAGGTCCTTCAATATTTGCGATTTCGAAAGTTTGTCCCGCTTTAATAATAATATACGGATTAACCTTCCAACCTTGACCTAAATTTTTAGCTTGGTGTTTCGCGAATCCTTCTTCTAAAGTAGCCGTCCCACCTTTGCCTTTTTCGCCAGTATAATTTTCTGGACTAATTGAACGTGTCTTAGCATCTGATAATCTAACTAGACTACCTAAATCGTTTGTTAAACCATTAAATTTACTCATTTTATCCTCCACTATCTATTTATTTATTTATACATCGGTCCTAATGCTTGGCATGCTCTAAAATCGGCACCTTCTAAATCTTTTGTACCAAATGAGCCCCATACTTTTGGACGGAATATTTTTTCCTCAGGAACATTGTGCATCGCTACAGGAATTCTTAACATTGAAGCTAATGTAATGATATCTGCTCCAATATGTCCATAAGAAATTGCACCATGATTAGATCCCCAATCATTCATTACATCATAAACTGTTTTAAATGAATCTTTTCCAGTTAAATTAGGTACGAACCAAGTTGTTGGCCATGTAGGATCGGTACGACGATCTAATGAATTATGAACATCTTCAGGAATACTTAAAGTATAACCTTCAGCGATTTGTAACACTGGTCCAAGACCTTTAATATAGTTAATTCTTGACATTGTTACAGGCAAATTACCACGTGTTAAGAAATCAGATGAGAAGCCGCCCCCACGCATATATTGACGGTTAGCAGGGCAAAACTTTGTAGCTTTAAGACTTTTATTAACATCTTCTTCAGTGATATCCCAATATTGTTTCATCATTGGAGTACCATTGGTATCAACCATTTCTCCAGTTGAATCTAGAGTAGTAGACCCTGAATTTAATAAATGAATGAATCCATTTTTTGCAAGTCCTGTTAATTCATAGCCAGTTACACGTTTAACCGCTTTTGGACTCCAATAGGTTCTTATATCTGAGAATTGTTGTGCTCTACCAGTTAATAAGTGGCCAAATAACATTGGAATCGCATTTAATGTATCGTTTTCTGTAGCAACTACAAACGCTTCTCTTATCCCATTCCAGTCAAAAGAAGTATTTAAGATGGTTTCTAAGAAATCACCAGTTGGCATGAAATCTGTCCAAGCTCTTTGACCTTGGAAACCTGCAGCAATCGCATTATGTCCTTCTGCTTCTTCGTCAAATCCCATCTCTTTAAGTTTAGGATTTCCAATCATTAAGTCACGACAAATTAAAGTCATCTTAACTACTGTTTCCCAGTCCTCTTTGATTTTTTCTTCTGAGAATTTTAATTCAGGAACATTGATATCTTCACCAAGTTGACAATGTTCTTTAACCCATTTAAGTGCAACTTGATATTCTTCTGGATCAAAGATGTTTAATTCAAGTCTTCGCTTAACTTCACTCATATCAACAAATTCATTACGCATTCCTAAATATTCTTGGAATAATTCTGGTTTTACAATTGAACCAGCAATCCCCATGGATACGCTACCGATTGCTAAGTATGATTTATTTTTCATAGTAGCTACTGCTAAACCAGCTTTGATAAATCTAACGATTTTTTCTTCAACATCTGCTGGAATTTGTAAATCGTTGGCATCATATACATCATGACCATAAATTGCGAAAGTTGGTAATCCAAATTGTCCTTGACCTGCTAAAGCTGCAGCTAAATATACAGCACCTGGACGTTCTGTTGCGTTAAATCCCCAAATTGCTTTTGGTCTAGAAGGATTCATGTCTACTGTTTCAGTACCATAACACCAACTTTGTGTAACTGATAATGAAACTCCAACATTTTCTCTTTCAAATTTTTCTTCACAACGTGCGGCTTCTGCCACACCACCAATAGTAGTGTCAGCAATAACACATTCAACTTTTTCCCCGCTTGGATGACGTAGGTTATTTTCAATAAATTCTGCCACAAGTTTCGCTAAACCCATTGTGTTTCCTTCAAGTGATTCGCGAATACCTCTTCTTCGACCATCGATTATGGGTCTAATACCTACTTTAGGTAAACTACCATTTAGTCTAAACATATTTATTCACCTCTTAAAATTTTGTTTCTTAGACTTTTTAGCCTTAATAATACTTCATTTTCACCATTTCCAAGGTAATCATGTAATAACTTATATTCATTATATAATATATTATAAACCAATCGATTGCTCTCTATTGGAGTATAAACCACAGTATCCACATTCCCCATTTTTAATGAAGCATCAGTTATCGAATCATAGCCACCATTTTTACTAGTAGCAACAACAGCACCAAGTATTGCTGAACCTAACGCAACCGCTTGTTCTGATGAGCCAATCTTAATGGTTCTTCCCGTAACATCTGCATAGATTTGCATGATTAATGGACTTTTCTTAGAAATTCCACCGGTAGCATAGAGTTCATCAATTTTTATTCCTTGACTTTCGAACTGTTCAATAATTACTCTCGTTCCAAAAGCTGTTGCTTCAATTAATGCTCGGTAAATATCTTCTGATTTTGTTAATAAATTAAGTCCGTAAATACTTCCGGTTAGTTCACTATTACTTAGTATTGATCGGTTACCATTTAACCAATCTAACGCTAATAACCCGTTTTCACCAGGTTTTAAAAGCGCTGCCTTTTTGTTTAAATAATTATATATACTCATGCCTTCTTTTTCAGCAGCATCATAATATTTTTTAGGAACAAGATTATCAACTAACCATTCAAAAGCATTTCCTACACAAGCTTGACCCGCTTCATAGCCATAAAATTCTGGTATGATACCATCTTCAACTACACCAGATATTCCTGTAACAAAGATTTCTCGTTTCGATAATACCATATGACATGTCGAAGTACCCATAATCATTAACATTTTGCCTTCTTCAGTAATTCCTACAGCGGGTACAGCACTATGTGCATCGATATAAGCACCAGCAACTGGGATACCTGCTTTTAACCCTATTAATGTAGCCGAATCTTCACTTAATACACCAGCACATTCACCAATAGATAAAATGTTAATAGATAATTTATTATTTACAAAACGATCTAATTTAGGATGAAGCATTTTAAAAAACTCATTATCTGGATATCCATCTTGTTTATGCCATAATCCTTTATATCCGGCTTGACAGCTTGACCTTACTTCTTTACCAACCAATAATGAAACAATCCAGTCCCCAGCTTCAATAAATTTATCAGTATTATCATATATTTCCGGGTCTTCTTCAACAATTTCTAAGATTTTTGGTAATAACCATTCTGAAGATATTTGATAACCATAACGAGCTAAAAACTTTTCATTACGTTTCTTAGCTAATTTAATAATTTTAGTTGCTTGTTCTTGTGCCGAATGATGCTTCCATAACTTAACATAAGCATGTGGATTATTTTTGAATTTATCATTAAAACATAACGGATTTCGATCACTATCAATTGGTAATATTGTACAAGCAGTAAAGTCGACACCTATTCCAATAATATCATCAATGTTTATATTTGCTTCATTCATTACTTTTCTAACACCGATAGATAATACATCTAGATAATCCTGAGGATGTTGAAGTGCATAATCTAATGGAAGTCTTTGATTTGTATTACATAAATATTCTTCCATTACTCCATGTTTATAATTTACAATTGAACAGGCAACTTCTTCACCATTTTCTACATCTACAAGTAATATTCTTCCTGATAATGTTCCAAAATCAATACCTAACGTATACTTTTTCATTTTCAACCCACCCTTCACGGAAAAATTTAAACGTTTATATTTTATGATATAATTATATATTATATTTTAATTAAAGACAATCAAAATATTAAAATTAAGGAAAAATATTTTAAGTATTAATAAATTAAAACCATTTACTTTAAATATACATTGAACATATAAACGTTTTAATAAGTAGTTAGTATTACTAATTTTAAAGTATATTATTTTACATTTACTCATTAATGCATTTATTTATAAATAAAGTTACTCTTAACTAGATCGCCTTTATTATTTCAATGTTTTTTAAGCTAAACTGTACTAATATTAATATAGGATAAATCCAAAGTGTCATTGATAAACTACAAGAAGTGGTGTTAAAATACCACCAACTACACTCCTGTCATCACAAAGCAAATCACTCATCCAGATGTATTTCCAAAATTTTGCCAGTATATGGGCCACTGAGAAGCGTATCCAAAACCAACTAATGAAAATAAAAAGAGATTAATAAGTGTATTTTGAATTACTATCGCTATTTTTACTGATTAATTCGTAAGCTCCATAACTAACAGTATTATATTCTGAATAAAAATAATCATTTAGCCATAGGCTATATTTTCGCTTGGTAAATATAAAATGAGTTAAAAACATTATTGTATTCATATGTTTTTCACATATCCACCAATTTACTTTTTAATCGTTTATATTTTTTGGCTAATATTTACAGTTTCAACAATTATACTATCATATCGGTATTTACCTGTCAAATATTATATTAAGTCAAATATAGTGAATATAATTACATTATTATTTTAGAATAATGTTTATAAAAAAGGTGTATAAATACTATATAAACGTTTGTAATATGTCTATAACCGTTCTTTTTTTCTTACATTTAGTATCGGTACGCCTGACCATTATCTACTTGTAAAATAACAGATCAAACGTCAACACAGGTACTACTAAAACACAACCAGAAAATTTTGAGTAAACTATTTTCATAATCTAATAGTTTTTGAAAACAAAAAAACAAGATTACTTTTTATAAAATAATCCTGTTTTTATTATTTAGAATAAGATGCTTTGTTATTTCTTATGTAACTTCCAAATTGTAGTTTGTTTATATACTTCATTAGCTGCATAAATATTTCTATTTTTAAATTCTTCCATATTTATACTATTAGGAACACCTTGTGTTTCTAAACATATTGCACCTTGTTTTTTCCCTCTAGCACCGTCATTAACCACAAATGATTCATCCATAAAATTACCTGTATAACAAACTATAACATCTTGATCACTGTAGACATCTAATCTTAAATGAGTATCTTCTGAAATAACTGTAGCGGCATGTGTGATTCCATCAAGCTTTGTGATTAAGAACGGATGATCAAATCCACCCGTAATTTTAATTTGTTCAAAATCTTGATTAATATCTAATCCGATTTTTTTCATAGTTGTGAAATCTAAAGGTGTATTTTTAACCGAAGCTTTTCTTAATGGTATTAGATTTTGATCTAATTCAATAAAATAATCTGCATTGAGATATAATTTATGATTTAATACTCTATCACTAACATTACCATTTAAATTAAAATAAGCATGATTAGTAAAGCTCATTATCGTCTTTTTTGTCGAAACAGCTTCATAAAGTAGATGTAATTCATCATTTACTAATTTATAAGTAATACTCAATTTAACCTCACCTGGAAAACCACCCTCATTTTCAGGACTGGTTATACTAAAGGTAATTTGATCATCTTTGACTAATGCATCAAAATACTTATAATGAAATCCATTTTTCCCACCGTGAAGTTGATATAAATTTTTTACATTTTTAGTCACTAGATAATCTTTTCCATCTAAATTAAAATCTACAATTCTCCCCGCATGTCTTCCAATAATTGAATTCATGCTCCCTTTATTTTTTTTATAACTATTATAATCATGATGACTCACTATAATATTTACTCCACTAGCTAAGTCAACAAATTTTGTGATTGAAGCTCCTAAGTTTATAAATGAGACTTCAATTTGATCATTTCTTAAAGTAAATTCTTTGATCACTTATATCTCTCCATTTCTTATAAAAAATTTTATCATAATTTTATATTTCTTTCTATATTATATTAGTAAATTTTACTAAATAACTTTCTTACATGTGATATAATAAAGTATAGTAATCATATTTAGGGTAGGTGAAAAAAATGGCTAAAATTAAAGACATTGCCGAAATTGCTGGTGTATCAATAGCTACTGTTTCTAGAGTATTAAACCAAGATAAAAATTTTGTTGTATCAGAGAGTACAAAAATTAAAATCTTAAAGGCAGCTGAAGAGTTAAATTATCTTACACCAACTATTAAAAAAAATAAGAATACCATTAACAACTTAAAGATTGGCTTACTTTATTGGTATACAACACAAGAAGAATTAAATGATCCCTATTATTTTTCAATCAGAATGAGTATTGAAAATGAATGTATAAAACAAAAAATTAATCTAATAAAAATTTATTTAAATAAAGATGAATATAGTAAATTAAATGAATTAGATGGATTGATTGCTCTTGGTAAATATAGTAATGAAACAATTGAGAAGATTTATTCAATCAATACGAATTTAGTTGTAGTGGATAATTGGATACCCCATTACAATATCGACGTCGTTATCCCAGATTTAGCAACAGCGACAACTGATATTATTAATTATTTCTTAAATATAAATATTCATCGAATGGGTCTAATCTGTGGAATTGAGCATACTTTTGATAACCAAGAAATAATGGATCCAAGACTTAAAACATTTAAAAATGAAATGTTTAAAAATCAAGCATTTTATCCACAGGATATTTATTTAGGAAAATTTACTGCTGATTCTGGCTATGAAATAATGACTCAAATTATTAAAACGGATGAACTTCTAGAAGGCTATATCGTAGCTTCAGATGCTTTGGCGATTGGTTGTTTAAAAGCATTAAATGAACATAATATCAAAGTACCTGATGTAGTATCTATTATTAGTTATGATAATACACCATTATCACAATTTACCATTCCTTCACTTTCAACAGTACACATTAATACAAAACTTATGGGAGAATCAGCTGTAACTTTAGTATTAGAAAAAATTGAAGGTCGAGAAATCGCTAAAAAGACTATCATTCCTACTTTATTGATAATAAGAGATAGTTGTGTTAAAAAATAATCGCATAATTTGCGATTATTTTTCATTTAATGAGTCAATAAAATTCACAAAAGCTTTTAAACCCACTTCATTAAGTTTAAATACACCACACTGTTCTAAAATCTCACTAAATTTAAACCCAATTTCATTTTTAATGATGTCATCGATATTTCCTTCATTCAAATCACTATATTTCGTTTTAATATCATTCGCCCATTCTTGATGTTTTTTTACATCATCAATTATATTTAAATCACCATCATTTAATAAGCAATGCTTCACCAAATTCATCTCAGTTTCTAGTCTTGCTGGTAAAACAGCCAGACCCATCACTTCAATTAAACCAATATTTTCTTTCTTTAAATGATGATGTTCTTGATGAGGATGATAAATTCCTAGTGGATACTTTTCTGTTGTTAAATTATTTCTTAAAACAAGATCCAATTCATATTTATTATTTTTATACCTTGCAATAGGAGTAATTGTATTATGAGGTTCATAATTTGTATAAGCATAAATATTAACACTCTCATCGCTGTAATTTCGCCATTTATTTAAAATGAGTTCAGCAACAAGGACTAACTTATCACTCTTCTCATCTCTTAAACGAATCACTGACATTGGCCAGTTGACAATTCCAGCTTCAACACCATTTATTTTAAATTCTTGAATTAACCCCGCCTTAGCCATCGCGAATTCATAGTTACCCCCTTGATAATGGTCATGATCTAAAATGGAACCACCGACAATCGGTAAGTCAGCATTGGAACCAAGAAAGTAATGCGGAAAAAGCGAGATAAACTGAAGTAATCGTTTAAATGTATCTCTGCTAATCTTCATAGGTTCATGTTTATCTTTCAAGACAATACAATGTTCATTGTAATAAACATAAGGTGAATATTGTAAATACCAATCTTCCTCATTTAAATTTAGTTTCATGATACGATGATTAGCTCTTGCCGGATGATTAACATTACCATAAAAGCCTTCATTTTCTTTACATAATACACATTTAGGATACGCTTTTTTGGGCGTATTTTGAGATAATGCGATTGCCACAGGATCTTTTTCAGGTTTAGATAAATTGATTGTTAAATCAATCTCACCATATTTAGTAGTAGTTTTCCACACAATATTTTTCTTAATTCGGTCTTCTCTAATATAGTTAGAAGCGACAGATAATTGATAAAAATAGTCAGTGGCTTCCTTTTGATTAAGATGATATAGTTCCCAAAAACTATGACTTATTTCACTAGGACGAGGCATTAAACAATTCATTATTTCGGTATCGAAAATGTCCTTTAAAACAATACTATCTTGTTCAAGTATTTTATTATGAAGTGCATATTCGATTATTTCGTTTAAGATAGTGACGATCGTTTGATTATTGTTTACTACATCCATT
>JARDZP010000109.1 GCA_029240795.1 Haloplasmataceae bacterium
TAGCTGGAGTTACAGCTGAAGATAATGTTGATGGTGACATAACTGATGACATTATTGTTAGCGGTAATTGGGATGCAAGCAGTGTTGGTGAATATACTATTACTTATACTGTTGAAGATTCAGCAGGTAATGAAAAAGTTAAAAGCCGTACTTTAAAAGTTAAAGCAGTGAGTTTTGCTGGTAGTTTAAAAAATCCACATTTTGATACTGACTCTACTGGATGGAATCTTTGGGCTGGTAATGGCGGCGTTGCCACCTCTACAGTAGAAAATGGAGAAGTTAAAATTGAGATTACTTCGGTAGGTGACCAAAACTGGCATGTTCAATTTGAACAAAAAGAATTAACACTTGAAGCAGGAAAAATGTATAAAGTTACATTTAAAGCTAGAGCAGTTGCACCTCGATCTGTTGGAGTTCTATTAGAAGATCCAAATAATGGTAACTATAAATATGGTACGACTTCTGTCAATCTAACTACGTCAATGGAGACATATGTTTTAAATATAAAAATGGGCGCAACGACTATTAATACTGGTAAATTTGCCTTTATGTTAGGTAAAGTAGATGTTAATAGTATAGCTACTACAGTCTATTTAGATGATATAGTCATGCAGGAAACAACAGAAATAGTAGATACAACGAAACCCGTAATAACAGGTGAAAGTAATGTTACAATAGATCTTAATTCTCAATGGAATCAATTAAGTGGTATGACAGTAACTGATGACTTAGATACTACTCTGACAGTTGAAGACATAGTCGTAACAGGTATAGTAAGCACAGATGTTATTGGAATTTATACTATAACTTACGAGGTTACTGATAATGCAAATAATAAAGCTACATTTACACGAATTGTAACAGTAGAAGATATTAATTATGTAGATACAAATGAATTGGTAAATGGTGATTTTTCCACTTCAGAAACAATTACAGCTAATCACGAAAATGAAACGGGTTGGAGAGAGTATCATTATACTGAAGGTCAAAGTGTTCAATTTAATATAAATAATAGTGCATTAGATGTTAATATTGCAGATTTAGGCTGGACTAGTGGTGGGTGGTCAATTCAAGTACAACAAGCAGGTATTAATCTTGAAAAAGATAAAACATATAAATTAGTATTTGATGCTGTCTCTTCTGTTGCTCGTGATGTAGATGTTACATTTAAAACAACAAGTGAAGCAACTTATGCTAGTACAACTTTAAGAATTGGAACCACTTTTGAAACACAAGAATTTACATTTACATTTAGTGGTGATACTAATGATAATATGATCTTATCACTAGGTTTAGGTAGATTTAATAATTCTACTGCATCATTAATGACATTCGATAATTTTAAATTATTTGTCGTGGAATAATTTAAATAAAATACAAATGGGGATAGAGCTTTATTAAGTACTATCCCTTTCTATAGTCTACAATCATATAAAGGAGAGAGAAATGTATAAGACGTTTGACGCTAATAATTATTTAAAAACAACCCTAAAGTTAAAGGATATCGATCATGTAACACTTCCATTTCAAAACGAAATCGTCTATCCAAGTTTTGAACCACAAAAAAGAGAAATGATTTCACTTCATAAAAACTGGAAGAAAGTTCGCTTTAATAATCAAAATGATTTCTCTATGTCAAAAAGAGATGAGTTATGGATCAATGAAGTAAAACAAAATGAGATTATTCATGTTGATTTCAATGATGCTAATTTAGAGGAACATTTAATTCCTAGTATTGAAAATACTGCAACAGGCGAAGAATCAATAAAAGGAATGGAACAGTACCAAGATGGTGTATGGTATCGTACTGAAATTCCTTTAAATATAAAGTTAAATAAAACATACATTTTAAAATGTTTAGGACTTTCTTACGTAGGTGATTTATTTATTAATGGTGAATACGTAGGATACCACGAAGGTGGATTTACTCCATTTGCTTTTGATATAAGTAAATATTTAAAAAGTGGTAAAAATGTTTTAGTTATTAGAGTCGATAATCCAAAATGGACAACTCGCTATGATATTATACCATCAACTAATACCGACTTTTTTAACTATACGGGAATATTACAAGATATTTATATTGAAGTGCTCGATCATGTTTATTTATCTAGACTAGACATCGTGCCACTTGAACCATTAGGGAATGTCTTAGTTAAAGCTGTAGTAGTAAATAATTATGAAGTTACTAAAGAAGTTTTGATAAATATTAGTATAAATGATACAGATTACCATCATCCTTTATTTTTAGGTTCAATTTATGCTAGTGATATTATTAATAATAAAGTCCTTGAACAAGTTGAGATGGTAACGATTCAGGCACATGAAGTTAAGGTTGTAGAATTTAATCTATTTATCGATCATCCTAACCTTTGGTCAATAAAAACACCTAATCTTTATGTAGGTATATGCAATTTGACTGTAAATAACGTTGATGTAGACCAGTTCGCTACCCAATTTGGTATTCGTTCGATTAAAACAAAAGGGTCTCATATTTTATTAAATGATAAATCAATTTTTATTGCGGGAATTGCGCGTCATGAAGAATGGCCAATTTATGGTAGAAGTGCAACTTGGGATAGAATTAAAAAAGATTTTCTACACATTTCATCACTTCATGTTAACTTTGTGAGAACAGCTCACTATCCAAATCATATTTATACATATATGTTACTTGATCGAATCGGATTAATGTCAGCAGTTGAAATACCTTTATGGCAATTTACGACTGCTCATTATGAAGCAAATGAAATAAAAGGTTTATCTTATCAAATGTTTAGAGAAATGGTTTACTCAAATTATAACCGCCCTTCAATCATCATGTGGAGTACACAAAATGAGTCAACAGATGTTAAAATAAGAAAACTATATAACGAAAGATTAGTAAATGAAGTTCGTAATCATTATAAAGATTTACGTTTAGTGACCCAAAGTGCGGCCGCTGATCAACCAGGTTACTTTGATGAATCAATGGAACCGATGGATGTTTTAGGATGGACAATGTATTTTGGTGTATTCCATGGTAGTACACCTTATGAAGGTACAAGAACATTTATCGAGAAAGCTCATAAAATGTGGCCAAATAAACCCATTATCAATACCGAATATGGTGTTTGGTCAAGTGCCGATGATTCAGGTATGGAATATCAATATAAAACCTATAATGATGCCTTACTCGCATTAATTGAAAAAGCGACTGTCACGCCAAATGGAGAATTAAATGAAAAAGGATTTATAGCGGGAATAGACTATTGGACTATTTATAACTGGTATGTCAATCATAATAGTTTTTTTCAAACAATGGGACTTTACCATATGGACCGTACTACAGAAAAATTAATCACTCGTAAATTTATTGATGATCAAAAATATCTAGTGGGTAAATCAAATGGTATTGCGGTTGAAGAAAGCATCACTTGTCGTGATAAAGTTTTATATAGTGGTGAATATAATCTAAACTATCCTTTAAATGCCTTAACTCTTAATAATGTAACTTGTTTTGATCAATATAATTATCTATCAATAAAAGTTTTTGATTATAATACCTATGAACCTTTATTTGTCTCATTTAAGACTAAAGATAAAACATTCACTTATGAAACATTTAAAGTTAGAACGGGTGATATTGAATTTGTTAATGTGTTGTTAAAACGAATTGAATTAGATTTATCTCTTGTAATCAATCTGGATATTTATACAAAAGCGAATCGTCAATTAAAAATATTTGAAGTTAGACTGACAAATGATGTCATATAAGGGCATTGTCTCTTTTTATTTTAGGATATCTAACAAATGAGGACTTAGAAAAATATTTAAATACACTAATTGGTAAAAATAAAGAATATTAGAGAAGTCATCTATTTTATAATTCTTCTTTTTATAGAAATTAATTACAAATAAAATAAGGAGCGATATAATTAATCGCTCCTTATTTTATTGTGGGAAAAGATTTATTCATTATGATGATGTTTATCTCTCATACCAAACATCATCATAACATGCATTAAAGGACAAATTAGAATTAATAGGAAGGTATAAGGACTACTTTGAGAACCATCAGTTTTATTTAATAACGGTAAAACAAATATTAATAGCATGGGTATACAGCATAAAAGCATCATAAATAATCCGTGTTTATGCCCCTTATGTTGATTTTTTTGTTCTTGTTCTGAAACTTCATTTGTATTCTTTTTTTCTTCTTGATCATGATTGCAGCAATTCATATTTTTTCCTCCTATTTATTTTTTCCCTTTTATTAACTCTTTTCGTCTTATATATTCTTCATCATCGATTTCACCACTTGCATAACGTTTGTTTAGTATTGACAATGGGTTATCATCCTTATCATTGGAAACACCACTGGTAATACTTATGAATAAATAGATTATTGTTATTGAAATAATTATAGCTAACCATCCACCCATCATCATTAGGGACACCTCCTCTATTTTTTGATTAAGTAAAGTTTTAATGAAGACTAATACAATTTATTTTTGATTTTATTTAATTACATATTTAGTATAAAATATAAATTTGTAGATTTTATGTATTTATCAACAATTTAATTTAAGAAAAAAAATAAAAAGTAGAAATAATTTAGAATTATAAACTTTATTCATAATAACTACAAATCTAATAAGTATAATATAATCATCAAAGAATGCATAGAGAAGGTGAAAAAGTGAAAAAAGGTGATATTTATATAATAATGAGTATTTTTATTTTATTTGCTGTTCTTTTTATCGCATTTAAAATAGTTTCTAATGTCAATGGTGATAGGTATGTAGAAATTTATGTTAAGAATGATTTAATTTTGTCTGAAAAACTAACTGAATTTACAGATAAAAGGATACTTTTATTATCTAAAGATAATAATTATCAGGAATATAAAATTTTAGAACCAGATGAAACGATCCCAAGTGATCTAACTGGGTTTGATTTAATACATATTTACAATAATGGTGTTCAAGTAATTGATGCAGATTGTCCTTATAGAGTAGTTGTAAAGCAAGGTTTTATGAAACATTCAAACATTCCGCTTATTTGTTTACCACGAAAATTAGTTATAACCATAAAGGCTAGAAATGAAAATTCAGGTATTGATGGCATTGCTTCATAATATAATTGATTTTCATACTACCTTTAAAATTAAGAAGCAATTTATTTATAGATACTAGTTTAGTTATTACATAAAAACTACACATTTAAATGATAAACTTTATCTGTAAAAAAAATTATAATATAGGAGGAAATTATATTATGAAAAAAATAAAGCAGAAAAAACAAGGATGGGGAATATAATGTCCAGTTAATATTACCCATTACATAAATCAATTTTATTATAGAGGTGTATTTTTATGAAAAAATTTAGATTAACTATGATGTGTACTTCATGTAAATGGAAAATAACCGAGGAATTAGAAAAGAAAGGTTTTAAGGATTTCAACATTGATATGGAAACAAGTATATTAACATTTAATGGCAATGTTCTTTCGGCTTATGTTATAAGTGTAGTAAACGGAATAAGTTATCAAATAAAAGAAATAGATAGCTCCGATGAATTAACTGATGATGAAATTGCATTAATGGAATACGAGATTAGAAATGGTTATAATCGTTGACTTTTTAATGTCTATTAATTTTATATTTAACTAGTAATACATAAAAAATCCATATTAAAATGTAAAATATATGAAAGATAAATATTATAAGGAGGTTACTATGAATAAATTGAATAGTAAAACAATAATTTTTGGAATTCTAGGAGTAGTTGTACTTTTAATCGCATTTATATTCTTTTTACCAGAACAAAGCAAAGCTGAAAAAGCATTTTTAGAAAAGTATGAATTAAATGATCAATCTGTAGAACAAATTGTAGCAAAACTGGAACATTCAACAAATGAAGATCCTAGTTTGTACGCAGCTATCAAAAGTAGTAAATTAATATTAGGTGACGATGATAATGAATTTTCACTTAACGTTCCAAATGATAAATTTTACTTATCGCTTGCTCCATATATAAATACTACTCACCCTTGTGGCAATCATAACTTGATAACATGTCGAGGGGAATTAAAGAATCAAACTATGAATATTTTAATTAAAGATTCTAGAGGTAAAGTAATTATAGATGATGATTATACAAGTTACAGCAACGGCTTCATTGGAGTTTGGTTACCGAAAAACATTAGTGGTACAATAACCGTAACTTATAATGGATTAAGTGCAACAACTGATATAAGTACTAATTCAAATAGCAATACTTGTTTAACAACTATGAAATTAAGTTAGTTTTGAAAGGACTATTTTATGTTTAATAGATTAGGTTGCGGAAATGGATTGGTCTATTATTATTCCAATAAACAAAACAATAACATACAACAAGACGCTTTAGATATTTTAAATAAGAAATTTGTTAATGGAGAAATTTCTGAAGAGGATTAAATCGAAGGAAAAAT
>JARDZP010000002.1 GCA_029240795.1 Haloplasmataceae bacterium
CATTTTTAATTACTTTTTATAATAAAATAAATAATATTCTAAAGTAACATTGATTGAACTCATGGGTTCTTTACCTGGCATTAATTCACCTTGTTGTTTATAGGTAAAATTACCAAAATAAACTGAACGTTGACTTGCATATAACTCATTAATATAATCATACAAAGGACCAATTTCTAAACCGGTTATTTCATCTTTTTCAATTGTAAAATCAACAGTAATTTTCTTAGATCCAATATCTTTGGATAACAATAAATTAGTGGGTGCTCCGTCAGAAATATTGTAGTCATTTAATATTAAATCTAACATATATACAGGTCTTAATACATACTTTTGTTCAATTTCGTCAATATCTAAATTCAATGGAACCATCAATGATATTTCATTATTATTGTAAGTTATATTATTAAAGTTATTTAGTTGAGTTTCAAGTAATTTAATAGTTTGTTCAGTATCAATTTTCTTTTTAGACAAATTTTCAATTTGAGTATTTAAAGGTTGTATTAAGAGTAATCGTAAATAAAAAGAACCAACTGATAATATTATTACTAATAACGCCCAAACTAATATCCTTGTAATGTATTTTCTATTCATTGGTTTCACCTACTTTGGGTGATAATTCAAGATCAATTTTGATACTAAAATACGTAGCCCAACGATCCATGCCTTCTGGAACGTCAATTGATTGTGGTTTATCAGTAATGACTGATGAAACAAAATCGATTTTTTCTATATTATTTAGATCTTTTTCGTAAGTTCTTAAATAAGCTAGAGTGTCAAACTGCACATATATTTTATATGAATTAGATGCTTCGATATAAGATATATTTTCAATATAACTATGATATGGTAATAAATCAGTAAGATCACTGACTATTTGTTCATAATCAATATTTTTACTTTCTATTACTAATACTTCATTATTTTTCTTAATATTAACTAATTCTTTATCAATTCTAAAAATTTGATCATAAATATTTTGATACTCATTTTCTAAAATATTAAGTTCTCTACTTAATTTATTTATATCAGCTGTTAAATTTCGACCTGGTATAAATATTAAAAAGAAATTAGTAATGATAAAAACCAATATAATAATAAATGAAACCAAACGTAATATATAATCTCTTTTATTCTTTTCAGGAAGTAATTTTATTTTAATTTCATTAATTCCTCTATATTTTGTATTATTCATCTTTTCACCCACCTAAAGACTCATAGAAATAGGTAAATAATATCTCATTAAATCGAAAGTACTTATTGATGTTTTAAATGGTAGATCACCAATAAATTCTACTTCAATATCAATTTTTTCTTTAATTAACGATTGTAAATCCTTATTAAATCTAATATCTGTGTAAATAACAATCTTTTCAACTTGTTCTTTATTCTTAGTGAATTGATATTGAAAGAAGTGACAAATTCTTTCTAAAACATCAAGAATTTGTTCTATATAAAAATCTTCATCGTAATCATCAACTTCAAAAGTATCACGTAATGATAAGATAGGAATTTCATTATCAAACACAGTTAAGATATGTGTATTTTCTCTTATTTGTGTAAACATGGTAAATCTTTGATCATTATTTCTTAAACGTTTAGAGTATAAGTATAATTTTCTAGTCATTAAAGGTGATAAATAAGAATCAATAACGTTTTTACGAT
The DNA here is from genome assembly GCA_029240795.1 of Haloplasmataceae bacterium. Classification (GTDB taxonomy): domain Bacteria; phylum Bacillota_I; class Bacilli_A; order Haloplasmatales; family Haloplasmataceae; genus JARDZP01. The sequence goes on from JARDZP010000002.1 coordinate 1,666, forward strand.
GTTTTTGTATCACTTTAAGATATGAAACCATTATTTCTTTGGACGTTGTAAAGATAATGATATCTTTATCATCTTCATCATTAAAAACTTGATAATCAATAACATCAATAATTGGATCTTTAAAAGGTAATGATTGTAGAGATTCTTCTAATTCAAGTCTTAAATATTTTTTAAGGTCTTCACCTTTTAAATATTTAGGAACTCTCATTTTTTTTATAATTAAGTTTTGATCTGGAACCATTAACTTAACAAATGGTGTTTTTAATTTATATTTACGAAATATAGTTCCCAATATCTTAATCAATAGAGTTTCATCCATTATCTTACCTTGAACTATAATCCCATTTTTTAATTTTACTTCCCCTATTTTCCTAACAGCTAAAGAACGCTCATCAACTAATGCGAATTTGATATAATTATCAGTAATTAATAAGTTAATCACTTCTTTTCTGAATATCATTCATTTCACCTTCTCTATACCAATAAATTAAAATACCAACTAATTAATTCAGGACCATAAAAATAAGAGATTAAACTAGCTAAACAAATAAATGGTCCGAAAGGAACTGGCGTATCCTTTTTAATTACTTTTGTTTTAATGAATACTAACCCAACAAAACTTCCTAATAAAGACGCTAAAAATAAAGACAATAAAGTTAGTTTAAAACCTAATACTATTCCTAGTATACCATATAACTTAATGTCTCCGCCACCCATTACTTCTTTATTATACACAATTTGTCCTATAAAACCGATCCAATATAATAAACCAAACCCGAATATTCCACCTATTAATGATTCTAATATTGGATGAAGAGAAAATGTAGTAAAATTGGGTGGTAAATCAATAAATAATCTACTCATAACTAACAAAACTAAAAAAATAACAAGAATAATATCTTCAATAATCATATACTCTAAATCTGATACAGATATGATAACAAACAAGCTAACAACAAGTAATGCGACAATAAGTTCCATTGATAAACCTAACATTAAATAAGAGTAAACAAATAATAAAGCAGTCACAAGTTCAAAAATCATATATTTTGTCGAAATACGCGTTTTACACATTCGACATTTTCCACCAAGTAAAAAATAACTAAAAATAGGAATTAATTCCCAACCTTTAATTTCATGACCACACTTAGGACAACAGCTACCAGGACGTACAATAGACTTTCCTTCAGTAATTCTTAATCCAACAACATTATAAAATGATCCAAAGCATGCCCCTACTATAAATAAATACACATAAATAAGTATTTCCATATCCTCACCGCCTATTATAGATATAAAAAACCAAGACCAATTGGTCTTGGTTACTAGATGTAATAAATATCTTTATGCAACGTCAATAACATGACTTCTATTAAAAATTTGTGGTACAGATGCTGCTACATATGTAATTTCATAGTCTGCATTTTTATATGTTATAGATTTAATTGATGTAGTACCATCTTCTTGAACATTGATAACAACTTCAGCTGTTACTAAATTAGTATTATCAATATCTCCAGATATATCAAAATCATAATCATTTAAAGGATCGTCTGTACCAATAGCATAGTAAGTAAAATCAACACCAGCGCCTGCAATTTCTTCTGTTATACCAACTGTTGTATAGTAACTTACAGCTTCGGTTATTGCTGTTTGAGCAAATAAATTTGCGTTTGATGAAAATGTGTCTTTTTTTGCATTGTTAAGTAAATTATTGACTGTTGGGAATGTAATCGCAGCCACGATACCTAGAATTACGATAACTGCAAGTAGTTCAAATAGGGTCATCCCTTTTTTGTTTAATTTCATAAAAAATTCCTCCTATATATATAAAATTGTTAGCCTATAGCTGAATTCATTATATCACGAAATATTTTGTAGTACAATAATATTTTCGTAAATTTCTTTGTTAACCAGCAAGTCCTCCACCCATACTACCAAACATAGGCAACATAATGGAAAGAACTAATATTCCAACTACACCAGCTAATATAACAATCATAATGGGTTCCATCATTTTCTTTAATTTATCTACGGCAATATCCATTTCATTATTGTAGTATTCTGAGATACTTCCTAACATTTCAAATAGTGTTGCGGTTTCTTCACCAATTGCCATCATGCTTGAAAATACAGGATCAACAGCCCAATGTTTTTCAAATGCTTTACTCATTGGTATCCCGTTTTGGACATTTATTAATGCTTTATCAATAATATCTTTATAAATAACATTACCTAAAATAGCCTTTGTAATTTCTAATCCTTGAATCGCATTGACTGAGTTTTTTAATAAAGTAGAATAGGTTTGCGAAATTTTAACTAAATTAGACTTACGATTTATATTTTTAAATATGGGTAGTTTTAAGGTAAATTTACTATATAGTAACTTACCTTTTGGTGTGGTACCAAAATATATGAAGTATGCGATTGATAATACAATCCCAATTAATACATGAAAAATATAATTTTGAAAGAATTTACTCCCAGCTATGACGAATTTTGTAATTACAGGTAATTCTTTACCCATATCCGCAAATTGTGATTCAAAGGATGGAATTACAAACAACATTAATGCAACAGTAACACTGAAAGTTGCTATTAATAAGAATATTGGGTACACCATAGCTCCTTTAATTTCACTTGCTGTTTTTGCTTGTTTTTTATAATAATGATGTAAATCAACGACAACCCCTTCAAGATTACCAATAACCTCCCCTACTTTAATCATTTCAACCAATAATTTTGGGAAGACACGTTTTTGTTTACCTAGGGAAAAATAAAAAGAGTTACCATTACGAATATCTTGAAGAATATTAATAAGATATTTTTTCAAATATTTATTTTGCGTTTGATCAATAATAATTTTCAAGCAATCGATAATCCCAAGTCCTGCATGTAGTAAATTATGTAACTGTGATAAAAAGAAAACTAAATCTTGCTTACTAACCCCTGATGTTAAAGTGAAATCTTTGCTCTTCATTAAACCAGTTACTATAATCTCTGTAACATCTAAAGGAACCATATCATTTTTCTTTAATTTTCTTACCGCATCACCTTTATCGATAGCTTCGATAATATCTGAAACAATATATTTATCGCGATTTCGCGCTTTATATCGATAAAAAGGCATTTTTGTTCCCCCCTCTAAATAGATGTAACACGTAATACTTCTTCAGTAGTAGTTAAGCCTTGAATTACTTTTTCAAATCCGTCTTGAATTAAGAACTTAGTTCCTAATTTAATCGCAAGATCACGAATCTCTAATTCTGTACTTTCACGATTAATCATATCTTTAATTTGATCATTTACTTCTAATATTTCAAAAATAGCCACACGGCCTGAATAACCTTTAAAGTTACATGTTGGACAACCTTTTGGCACAAACACTTTACTAATTGACATTCCTACGTGATTAAAGAGTTTCTTTTCTCGTTCAGTTGGTTCTTTCCATTCACCACATTCTTTACAAGTTCTTCTTACAAGTCGCTGAGCAACTACTCCAACAAGTGATGAAGCAACTAAGAATGGATCAATTCCCATATCAACAAGACGAGTAACCGTACCAATTGAATCATTAGTATGGATTGTACTTAAAACCACGTGTCCTGTTAGTGACGCTCTGACCGCAATTTGTGCTGTTTCCATGTCACGAATTTCCCCAATCATAATGATATTAGGGTCTTGACGTAAAATAGAACGTAGACCAGCTGCGAATGTTAGTCCAATATCAGGGTTAACTTGAACTTGATTAATGCCCTTTATCTGTAACTCAACTGGGTCTTCAACCGTAACGATATTTACATCTTCCTTATTCAATTCACTTAATACCGCGTAAAGCGTAGATGATTTACCAGAACCAGTTGGACCAGAAACAAGAATAATCCCATTTGGATGCTTAATTAACTTAGCAAATTTATTTAAATTCTCTTGATTCATTCCTAACTTAGAAACACTTCCCAAATTATTCTTTAAACTTAATAAACGCAAAACCATCTTCTCGCCATTTACAGTTGGAAGTGTCGCTACACGTAAATCAAGTTGCGTATTCTCTATAACCATTTTAATACGACCATCTTGAGGACGTCTGTTTTCGGTAATATCCAAACCAGAAATAATTTTGAAACGTGAGACTAATTGTTTCTCCATGATCTTTGGGAATCTTTTTTCTATGCTTAGAATCCCATCCACACGTAAACGAACAACGACTTCATTTTCTTGTGGATCAATATGAATATCGGATGCACCTTGTTTAATAGCACTTAATAATAATTGGTTAACCAACCGAATAAGTGGAGTATCATCAGATTCGTTTCCACCTTCTTCAGCATTTTCATTATAATTTAAAATAATTTGGTCAAGTGATCGATTGATCCCATAATGACGTGATATTGCTGTTTCAATTTCACCTTTAGAGGCCATAACCAACTTAATATTATAACCAGTAATCAATCGTAAATCATCAATAATATAATAATTTAATGGGTCAGCAACTGCAACAATTAGCTTTCCTTCTTCAAAAATTACCGGAACAACTAAATTCTCACGTGCATATTCTTCTGAAATTAATCTCAAAATAGATTCATTTAATTTATAATCAAATAAAGAAACCTTTTTAACACCTAATTGTAACTCCAAAGCTTCCATTACTTGATTTTCAGTAACATAACCCACTCTAATTAAAGTGTCCCCTAATTTTTCTTGTGCTTCCTTCACTGAAATAGCCATTTCAATTTGTTCTTTAGAAATTAAACCAGCGTCAATTAAGATATCTCCAATACGTTTTTTAACTCTCTTCATTTTACCACCTACTCTTCTTCACTAGGATTTTTAATCGTTATGACATAACTTGGCATATAAACATCTTCATTTATAATAAAAGTTTTTGAAATTCCATTAAAATCGAGGATAGTACGAGTCACAAAAGTTCTATTTCCCATATGAGAACCTGGACAAACATTATTTCCACTACTAGGGTTGCCATTAGGACAAATATCTACATATCTAATAACTGATTCTTTAGAAGTAAAATCAACCGACTCAGAAATACTTGTAGTGATCTCATCTAAAAACGGAAGACCAACTAATGTAAAAGTTAGGCGATTTGGTAGTGCTTCACTATAACTAATTTTAACTGTATATATATAAGAGTTAGGATTATAAAAAGTTAAGTCTTTATTTTTTTCTACATCTATTAATGTTTCATATCCATATAAATCTTTAGTACTAGAAACTTTTAAATAACTTGGTAAGTCTTCACCAATATGTTTATTAATACTATTAAAATTTGAATTTAATATTAATTGATATAGACCACTAGCTACAATACTATAATCACTATTATCTAAGCTATTTTCAGTACTCTCAATATAAGGTTTTAAAGATTCTAATAATGAAAACTTTTTTGGTTTAATTGCTATCTCTTTAATTATCTGTGCGATATAGGCTGCCGCATTATTTTCAATATTGTTAACATTAATCGAATACACATCGACTTGATTACTTTGATAACGACCTAAATCAATATTAATATTATATTTTAGTAAAGCGACTTGATAAATTAAATCCCTTTTAATTTTATCAGTATCAAATTGAAGATTTACAATCGCTTTTTCTTTAAATAATTCATCATTCATTAATGTTTCGATTACTAAATCGCTATTCAAGTATTCAACTAAAAGTGTATTAGAAGTTCCATTTTTAACTTTTTCAATTGATTTATCAACATTAAATTCAAACTCTTCTGTATCTATATTAATTACGTAATCTTGTAGTACAAAATTAACACTTGCTTCGCTTGTCCATTTTACGGTTTCATTATTCAATTCTCTTTCAGCTTGATCACCAAATAATCCACTAATATTTAAGTTTGCGATTTTGGTATTTGCTGAATAAGTAGTGAACTTTGTAATATTGTAAGCAAAATAAATTAACCCTACTGTTACCCCTGCTAAAACCAAAAATAATATGATAATAAAACTCAACATTTTTTTGCTATTAGTCATATCTACACCTACTTTTCTATCCTGATTTATGATATAATTTAAATAATCATAATATTCATATTATACAATAATTTTCAGATAAATTCTAGTTAAAGTAGGTGGGATAGGTGGGAAAAATAATAAAAAACAAACACGGTGCATCTTTAATCGAAATTGTTGCAACTGTTGCTATTGTTGCCATTTCCTTAACAATGATTTTTAGTGTCTTGGATTTTAGCGTCAGACAAAATGGAGTTAATCAAGATAAATCAATTAATATTAATGTTGCAAATGGCGTATTAAATTATATCCGAAACACTGATTATGACTTACTAAATACTTATCTATATCCAGAAGAAACTGCTACATATGGTTATGTTTTAATAAGTGACTTACGCTGTAACGATATTTATAGTTATGACCAAAACATCTGTAGCATTACACTAGCACCTACTATAAATAATCGAAAATATAATCATGATAATTTAAAAGTTTTTTTATTACCATTTAATGACTTCACAACTCTTAATGATCTTAAAGCGACTCCTCCCGTTGAGTTTCCTCAAATTTTAATCAACCATCTTGGTTCAATTAATACAGAATCTGGTGGTTCAGGAACACGAAACATTATTCGAATAGTTGTTATTGTCGAATCTAGTATTAACTCAAAACATGATATTTTATTAGAGGGGGTAATCACAAATGACAATGAATAAAAAAGGTATCACACTCATGGAATTACTCGCTTATCTTGCTTTAGTCGGTATCGTTGTTACTTTACTTACCGGCACATTTTCCTATGCATTACAAGCTTATGATCGAATTAATGGACAGGGCGCAGTAGTTTCAGAAGCTAACTTTATTATGAGTAACCTCATCACGCAAACCAACGCCGTTAATCCGGCCTATGTTAAATCCTGTGGTGAAAATTGTATTGAATTAGTTATAGACAAAGAACGGAAAATTGATCCTGAATTAGGCATCATTGTCGAAGATAATGTGAACAAAATCGTCCGAATTCGAATAGATGATCTAAACACTGAAGATGACGAATTAGTTGGCAATATTTACATTGCCAACATGCAGTTAAATAATAGTTCATTTGGTGTTGATGTAGCTGAAAGTTCGATTAGTTTTGAATGCTATGACGATGATTTTGACAACAGTTGTCAAAAATCAGTCTTAAGCATCAAATTAGCGATTTCTAAAATCAACAAAAATGGCGAAAGAATATCTGATCATAACTTTATATTTGAAAATCGATTCACTTTCTAGAGAAAGGTATATATTTATGAATAAAAATGGTTATGTACTTGTTTATGCTTTAGGAGTCATCACTGTGTTAATGATTCTTGCTGCATCGTTATCAAATATCACAATGAATAGATCAATTTGGTCTAATCGTAATGTTTATAATATTAAAGAAAGAACAAAAGCAATTTCAACAGTTGAAGCTGCTGCTAGTGATTTAGCTTTAAAATTTGATGATTTAAATAATTCATCTACAAGCTATAAATATTTATCTGAGTTATCAGTTAATTTCACTTCTTATTTCGATATTATTGAATCAAATTACGGAGTCACAATCAGAAATGTCTCTAAAGAAACTTGTCCTGACCAAACAAAGCCGTCATGTTACTTATATACGAATGAATATGAAATTATCTATGAAGCGAAAGAATTTACCGCAACTAAAAGATTCTTTCTCTCAATGATTCCTTCATTTTTATACTTTGCATTAGGTTCCAACTCTGATATAACTTTTAATGGTGGTGCATATATCGATGGTGATACTTACGTTAAAAACAACCTCTTTCTAACCGATGTGACCAATTATAGTCGAAACAATACATTATTTACGCAAATGAGTAATTTTTTAACTGTTGCACCTAATCGTTCAATATATATTGATCACTCTTTATATTCTTGTAGTAAAGGTAGTGTAGTAGATTGCTACAGTATTAATAGTGATAATAATCGTTTCTTGAGAAATAGTAGTAATTTTAGACAAGTGACTGACGAAACCTTTTATTCTACTACTTTTACAAATACTCCACCTAGTTTGATGAAGTATTCTGATCATTTTCTAAATGTAAATTTTGATGCTTCCTATCAATATTATTTAAACGAAGCTACTAACGATCATGATATAGATGGAATTGATATTAATAATATAAGTACTGAAATTAATACTTATATTACAAACGGCTGGTTAACTCCCGTATCATCGGTTTCAGATTTAACTGACAAAACAGGTTCAGTAGTATTTAATAGTGACACAGTAATTTCTGATCATCTAAATTATAATAAGGACGAATGGATTATCATCAATGGTAATTTAACCATTGAAGAAAAAGACATTGAAACAATCACCATTGATGCTAATATATTAGTGACTGGTAATATCACAATTACCGGAAACATTGCTTTTGATAGTACAATATATGCCTTAGGTATAGGAAACATAATAAATGCGGCGATTAGTGGTCTTGATACAAATTCACTTGTATTACTCACCAAGGAGAATCTAAACTTCACTGCTATTAACGCCTTTAGAAACAACTTCAACGATCACGTGATATACTTTCCTAATACCGGCTTAAGTACTGTAACACCACATATTAGGGGTTTCTTTTACACAGATGCAAATGCTCAAGTATATGCTGCTGCTTCATATATTGTAATTGAAGGTGGACTCTTTACTAATGATCGTAATAATCAAAGTAAACTTCCAACAAACATTAATGATTATGATGATACTTATACTTATGTATATGAAACGAATGCGATTGGTTTAGTCATTAATAGTTTTAGAGGATCTGTCACAAACGATTTTGATTTTACAAGTTCAAGACGTGTAGAACAATCACGTTTTGTGATAAAGCATAGTCTCGATACCATCAGAAATCAACCTAAAGGTTTACCGATCAATACACAATTCAATTACATTTTTGAAGGTGTAATTATCAAATAATAAGAGGTTTTTAAAATGTTAACAAAAAGACTTGAAGTACAAGATGAATTAATCCTCAGCACACTAGACGAATTAGTTCCCGAAGATCATTTAGTAAGAAAACTAGACGAATTAGATTTTACATTTATTTATGATTTAGTTACACCCTATTACTCATTAGATGGTAGACCCAGTGTAGACCCCATTGTAATCATTAAGATTATGTTAATTAAACAACTCTTTAATATGAATTCAATCAAAAAAACGATGAAAGAAATTGAAGTAAATGTTGCTTACCGTTGGTTTTTAAAAATCCCAATGAGTTTAAAAATTCCCCACTATACAGTCATTTATGATAACTTTAAAAATCGTTTTAATAAAGACTTAATTTTTGAAAGAATCTTTAAACAAATCTTACAAGAAGCATTAGATAAAAAAATTATTTCTGAAAAAGAATGTAATATAAAAAATTTAAATCTAATCATTACTAAAAATAAAACATCTAACAAAGTAAAAGTAATCATTAATGATCTAAGTTTATATAATGAAACTTTAGTATAAAAATAAGCCTATCTTATTAATAGGCTTATTTTTATACTATTTTTTTATAAATTCTAGATTATATTCACCTGTATAATTAGATGCATAAACTACTAAATATTGGTTCACTTGGTTATTTTCATTAATTTGTATTGTATCACTATTAAGTAATTCATATTCTAAATGATCCTCATATTGTTTTACTACGATTAAATTGACATTTTCTATTTTAGGATTCTTGATTTCATAATTATTGTCAGATAAAGCATATACATCCATATCACCATTGTATTCTAATTCATTAGGATCTATATTCGTATTGTTAATTTCAATCATTTCAATTCCTTGTTCAATATTTAATTTAATTACACTCGAAAACTTATCTTTTATCGATATATTTAAATCATAGTTACCTACGTGACTAGATTTTATAGCGATATAGTAGCGACCAGGTTCAAATTCTTTTACATAGTTTAAATCAGTTTTAATTGGAGAATCTACGGAATTGTCATTCATCTCATTTGTGACAAGATAAGTAAAAGGTACATCTGAATTTACTTCTACATTAACTAACGCTTGAACGGGTATCACGAAACTATAAATATCCACATCATTTTCAAAATCTAAGTGTCCACTATTTATAATACCATCATCTAATTCTTTATAAAAATCGTTAATTCTATTACTAAAATAAAATATATAATTTTTAAATGTATCTGGTGCGTCATCTAAAGTAAATTCGTCTTGATATGGAAAATACACATTATCATCATTATAGTTAGATAAATCGATTTGATATTTGAAATGAGTTGCTTCGAAATCTAAATTTAATGTATTTATTAATTGAGTTAAATCAAAATTAATCATTTTAAATGTCTGATCATGATTATCAATCACAATTTCTTCACTAATTTCAACATTATATAATTCCTCATCAAGTGGTCCAATGACATAATGATATAGAATATCATCAAACATTGTTTTATAATCTGATGTACTTAAATTAAACGTTCTTTTATAAGTAGTATAATCTTTACCACTTATTTTAACATAATCACTTTCGTTATTCATGAGGTAATTTAACACCTTATTATTACCTACTCCTAAAACAAAATCACTATTCAGTTCATATTTAACATGATTATTTCCTACTTGATCTTCAGGATATACAACATAATGATTAGCTTCTTTTACTATGTAAACTGTGTTATTATTAGTATTTTTATTTCCATATATTTTCATTAATCCTTTTGTATTAGACAGATTTGTTTCATAAAAGATATTATTATTGTAAGTGAGATCATTTTGTTCATAACTTAGTAATAAGTTTTCATTATAAGTTATACTTGAAACATTTTTAAGTGTATTTTGTGCTTCTTTAAATAATGTTTTAGGTACAGGTAATGTTGTTGTAATTGTATTTGTGATTGGCGAAATATTTGATATTGTTGTTTTTTTACCACAACCAACCATCATGGTAAGCATTATTGCGAACATTATTAATTTAAATATTTTCATTTAATTTACCTTCCTTAATATATTAATTACCTTTATTTCTATTATTTGGAAGGTTTTTCCATTTTATACAAAATATGGAAGAATATTGAAATATATATAAAAAAGGATACTAATTTTTATTAGTATCCCAATTTCTAATTTTAAAAATTTCCAGTTCCACCATTTATTGTAATCACTACTGAATCATTTACTACTTTGTCTTCACCATCAGGAATAATTTGAGTGATTGTTACTGTTAACTTTACTGTTATCGATTCAAAATCGGCAATTGTTACAATCATTTCATTATTTTCATTAATATTTACTGTTCCATTACCTTTTAGTATTTCAGAAGTAAATACATATGAAACAGTATTAGGATCAATGTTGAATATTCTCATAAAGTTTTCAAGATTGTAAGTATAATTATCATATAAATTACGATTTTGAAGTTTTTCATCATCAAAGCCAGAAGCATCAGAGATAAAATCAGATACTTTAACTAAGATTTGAGCAGTATCATTATTTGGTAATTTACCTTCAATAATCGCATAACCAGCTTTAGTTGTCGCATGAATTAAACCAAATGCATCAACAGTTGCGATTGTTTGATCACTAGAAGTCCATGTGATATCAGCAAATGTACAACCAGTAACAAGCGTACATTCACTTAAATCAACGATATCATTTAAGTTGAATGTTCCATTTATAAATAATGGAATATATTTATAATTTTTATTAAATTGAAGTGAACTAGGTTCTTTAACGATAATTACTCCCGTTTCAGTAATTTGATTACCTTGATAATCATAACCAGTAAAGGTAACTTCTGCAGAGCCTGTTCTTAATGCTTTAATATAATATAAACCCTCTTCTTGACAATAAATTATTTCAATGACAGGGTCGGTTGATGTAGTATTTAGATTTCTTACTGTATATTGTAAGCTATCTTTAAACTTAAGTGGAATTTGATTATTTAAGATAAGTACTTCTTGATTTATATAAAGTGAAAAATTATTTATATTGATTGAATGTACTGGTTCATATGACATGACAGTAAATACTTTTTGAACTTCTTTACCAAAGATATCTTTAACAACCACTTCAACTTGCGATATTCCAATTGCTTTAGCCGTTAAATTATTAGTTGAACTATTAAATTCAAACTTATTATCTTCACCCAATACATTGAAATGGATTGAAGTTATTCTAATATCAGGATCAATTGAAATCATTTCAGGTAGATAAGCATAATTGCTTCCAGTTGGATTAAATGGTATAAATAAATATTCATTGAAATTAAATCTTACTAAAGTATCATCTAATACTTTAACTACGTCAAACTCTACATTTCCTAAAGTTAAATGATCAACGTCAGTCGTTATACCATTAACTGATACAGTTCCTTGGTTTATATTATATGTGCCTACACTCGTAACTTTGATTGGAATCGTAATGGTTAAATTATTATTAATACTAGGTACATATTTTCCATTAACGTAATTTAAAGTAACATTAGGTAATGTTTTTGTTATAACAGTTTCATTATTTTCATTTTTTACCACATTAAATGAACTGTCTAAGTTTTGAACAGCTATATTAGCAGGGAGAATTTCTTTAAATTGAATGTCATTTAATATAAGTGTTTGAGGTAAATTATTATTATTTAAATTTGTAAAATCAAGATTTAAGAAATTAAGATTATATTTAAGATTATATAAACTATTAACTCCAATTTGATTATCAATAATGCTCGTATCAGTAACATTTAATGATTGAGTCACATTTAAATAATTTTGAATATTAGCTACATAAACTTTAAATCCATAATCATAGATTTGACGATTTTCTGAATCAGTTATTTCTATTGAAATATAAGCTTCAGTCACTTCATTAACATTAGGATTTGCGATATTTGCTAAAATAACATTTTGGTTTACGTTTTTAAGTAGATCTCCTTCAATAACAATATTTGAACCTATTTTAACCAAATAGTGATAAGTTTCATCAACAGTTAAATTTGTTAATATCGTAAAATCAAAGTTAATAGGATCAGTAACATTAATTAAAGCATTATTATAATCTTCAGATAAATTAATAGAGAAATAATCTTGTAATTCAGCTTGTTTTGCGTTTCTTTCTACAAACAAATTACTAATTGCATTAGCTAATAATTTGTGTTCAATGTCTTTATATGTTTTATAAGAGTTATTACCAATATTCAAATAAACTACATTATTCGCTTGCATATAATAGAAATTATTATATGCATCAAATCGATCTAGATTATAAGGTGTGTCTTTATACATATTAAGTAATGGTACTAATTCAATTTCTTCTAAATTCAATTGAAAATTTTCATTGAATGCATAATTCAAATCTTCTGGAACGATTAAGTCTTCTTTAACAATATTAAATGGATAAGAATTATAACTATTAATATTCATAACTTGTAAACGATTTGCATTATTAATCTTATATGAATCCGTGCGATAATCAGCTAATAATAATTCATCAGAGAAATAATCTTGCCATTTTTCTTTACCTTTTGTGATAGAACTTGTAAAGATTAATGGTTTTCCGCCATCTACATACGCTTGAATTGAATTATATGTGGGAGTGTTTAAATTTTTGTCAAAGATGTCTTGACCTAATAGAACGACATCGATAGAGCTATTATTAAGATCAAATATTTTTGAATGTGAACAATTATTTTTTTTATCATTATTTCCTAAATCTTTAACATTACAACTGATTATGTTAATATTGTAATCACCATTATTCTTAAAGTATAGGTCAACTAAATCATTATTTAATAGATTATTTTTATTAAATACCATTTCTGAAACAATATTAACTACGTTAATTGTCCTATTTTCGCCTTTTACTCTAATAGTACCGTCATATTTAGATAATAATCCATCTTCTTCAACAACTATTTGATACTTTAATAAACCTGACATGACTTGAGGTAATTCAAAGTCAAATAGATTATTACCTTTTAAAAGTACTTTAGAATCAGCTATTTCATTTTTTTCTATAACATTATTCTGATTTATATCAATATAAAAGTACATAGAAGCTCTTTCTTTATTTGTTAACTCAAATTTAAAATTAAGAACATCAGTCGCTTTATATGTATTTGTTTCGTTTGTATAATAATCAATTGGTTTTATTTCAAAATCTAGATATGGTTTAGTAGATAATACTTCTGTAGTTGTCATTATTGCTAATGTCTCAAGTAGACTCATGTTATTATTATCTAAACTCACAGGATACTTTAAACTAAATACATTATTTGGATATTGAGTACTTAAATTTTTGAAATAGGTATTAAAGTTACTATTTTCGTAATGAAATACATCTTCGTGGATAAAGACTGGTAAGCCTTTCTTTACAAAATGATCAATTACTTCATTCGCTTTTAGTGCTGTAATATCATTTAGCAAATCAAGTGAAGTTTGAGTTGGTTGTTTAACATTGTCAATCCAATAGCCTTCATAATCAAAATTACCATTTTGATCATAAGATGTTCCATAACCATTTCTCAAATCATCTTGCCATTTACCTTCATAATTTAAGCGGCCATTTTGATCATAAATCTTGCCATAACATTCTTTTTTTCCGTTATCCCAGCCACCTGAATAGATGAGAACTCCGTTTTGATTGTATAAATCACCTTTTCCGTGATATATACCATTATTAAATTGACCATTATAGGTTATTTGACTATTTTGGTCATATACTTTACCTTTACCATGGTATTGATCACCTAGAAAATAACCCTCGTAGCGTAATTTATTATTTCCATCATAAATTCGCTTGTATTCAAGTTGACTTAAATCATAGCTAAATGTACAACTTATTTGTTCCCCAGGATTATAGTTTTCTGAACCAGTAAAGACAATAGCATCGTAAACTCCACTTAATTCATCACGATTTGCTACAAATTCTTTAATAGTCATTAGTTGGACTTCAAATTTAGGCATGTTTGATAAAACAAATCTATCTGTGAAGTTATTGGCTAAGACTTTAGTTGCGTAAATTGACTTAATTGTTTCTAAGTTATTATACAAATCACTAACAGTTGAAAAGTTATTTTCGTTATTTGGATCACCTAAATAACTTCTCGGAGTAACTTCTAATATTTTGTAAGAATTACTTCCTTTAACTGTTGATCCAAACGTTAAAGGATCAACATTAAAATTAGGATAATAATAGTTAATAACTGTTAGCATGTCTTGATAATACTTAGACATATCCTCATCTGTATTATCAACGCTACTTAAATAACTAATAAATTGTTCTGCACTATTGTCTTGAACAACATCGATGTTCTCAATTGCTCCTACATTAAATGTGTTAAGAGTAAATGTCAGTAATGTAAAAATTACTGTAGTAAAAAATATAATACTAATTTTTTTCCCCACAAACTCACCACCATTTTAAATTTTTTTTATAATCTATTTATGTATACTAAATACTCTGGAAACTCATCTTTTAACTCTATCGCATAATCTTTTGCAGTTTTGCCATCTTTATCAGTAATATTTTTATCAATGTTTGATAATTCAACTAAATATTCTATTCCCATAAAGTTAGTGTACAGTACGGCGATATGTAAAGCTGTTTGACCATCATCATTTTTCAAATTAACATTAATATTAGTTTCAGTTAATAAGTAATAGATAACTTCAGGTTGTTCATACCTTAATATATTTATTAAACAAGTATTACCATCATCTTTTTGTAGGTTTACATCTGCACCCTTATCAACTAATAATTTAATCATTTCTAAATCTGCTTCACCACTTAAACAAGCAAAACTAAAAGCGGATTCACCATTATATATGCGATTTATATCAGAAATATACTTTAAAATTTCTTCTACTAAATGATAATTATTTGTTTCTACTGCATTAATTAATAATGAATAACCATATGTATCTTCATTTTCTATTTCATCTTTAATTTGTTCGACTAATTGAATCGCAATTTGATCAATCGATTCAAAACCAATTAATTCGTTACGGGCTAATATTGCAGTAACTGTGTCAATATGATTATTATTTACTAAAGTTAAATCAAAACCATTTTCCATTAACTCTACAGCACTTAAAATATCATTTTGCTCTATTAATAACTCTAATGGAGTCGTTTTATCATTGAAAGCAAAACTTAATTTTTTTCCATCATCTAAATATTTTCCATATCCATCTAGATTACCATTCATTATTAAATTATAAATATCTTCCTTCTCGTCATTTGAATATTGTTCTACGACTTCAGATGGATCGTTTCGGTATAATAAATAATATGTTACATAAGCTGATGATGCTAATAGTACAACACTTAAAAATACAATAACAATTTTATCTAGATTCTTTCTCATTTTCACACCTACCTAATCTTAGTAGATTTATAATTATATACTCACTAAAGTATATATAAAATAAGGTTAATTTACAACCATATTTATGTAAATTAACCTTATTTTTATTAAAGATATTTTAAATTTCCAATTCTATTGAATTCTTGTTTACGAAAATTACATATTTCATCAAAATATGGAGGAAAAGATTGTTCTTCACTCACTCTAATATAGGGGGTTTCCAAAATTTTCGGTATTTCTATAAATTGCTTATGGTTTACGATGTAGTTTAAGGCATCAAAGCCAATAAAACCAAAACCAATATTTTCATGCCGATCTTTTCTCGCACCTTGTAAATTTTTACTATCATTGATGTGAAATACAGAAATGCGATCGATACCGACGGTTTTATCAAAGTGATCTATGACACCGTCAAAATTATTATTAATTTCATAGCCAAAGTCATGAGTATGACAAGTATCAAAACAGACTGACAAACGTTCATTATGGGTTACACCACTAATTATGGTCGCCAATTCCTCAAATGTCTTCCCTACTTCTGTACCTTTGCCTGCCATTGTTTCTAAAGCAATACGGACATCATTATTTACATTTGTAAAAACTTCGTTGATTCCTCTAATAATTTGATTTAATGCCAGATCTTCACCTGTCCCAACATGAGCTCCAGGATGAAGCACGATTTGTTTTGCACCAATCGCATGGGTTCTTTCAATTTCATTAGATAAGAAATCGACCGCAAATTGATACTTACTAGGATCAGGATTAGCTAGATTCATAATATAGGGTGCATGGACAATTACATGATCTAATGATAATTGATGTTTGTCCATCAGTTCATGCATTTCATTTATTTTTAATTTTTCAAGTCCTGATCTACGTGTGTTTTGAGGAGCCCCTGTATAAATCATAAATGCATTAGCTTCATATGATAAAGCTTCTAAGACAGACCCAACTAACATATCTTTGGAATTCATTGAAACATGAGATCCAATTTTTAACATCTAATCACCTACTTTTTATATTTTCGTGGTTCATAACTTTTCTTTTGTATATCGACTTGTTCTTTCATTTTTTTCTTGTAGTTAGGACTTACTTTTTTTGGTTTAGTAACGATTACTTTTTTCTTATTATCGATCTCTTTTACATATTTTTTTCTAAAGTTACGATCTTTTGCTTCGACAAACTGATTATCCTTTATTTCTTTATATTCAAATTTAATGTTTTTATTTTCAAGTTTTTGTAAATAAGTATCATCATCTAAATCATATAAAGATATAACTATTCCAGTTGTATTTTTACGAGAAGTTCTACCTGCACGGTGAATATAAAACCCAGAGTCAGCTGGTAAACTAAAGTTTATAATATGCGATATGCCTTCAATATCGATACCTCTAGAAGCAATATCAGTTGCTACTACATAAGTATACTTCAATTCACGGACATCGCGCATCATTTTTGCTCTTTCACGACTTTCTAAATCACCATGGATTTCTCCAACTTGATAGTTACTTGAACGCAAGAAATTAGCGATATCAATAACTTCTTTTTTCGTATTCGCAAAAATAAAGCAAAGATATGGATTAATCGAACTCATTACTTTTAGTAATAAATTATATTTATCTTTATATTTTGTTTTAATTAAAAAATGTTCTAATTTTACTGGTGTCGCATTAAATTTAGTCAAATTAACAGATTCAGGATTTTCCATATACTTACGTAAAAATGGTTTTAATTGTTCAGGTATTGTCGCTGAAAAGACACACATTTGTAAATCTTTTACCATTGTAGAAGCTATACTATCAATTTCTTTTAAGAATCCTGTATCAAGCGTCATATCTGCTTCGTCAACAATAAAATATTTTGCTTGATGCACAAGTAATTTACGTTCTTTAATTGCTAAATCCCAAACACGACCTGGTGTACCGATGACAATATCAGGTTGATTATGATTTAACCACTCAAGTTCACGTTCACGATCTTTACCACCTACGTATAAACGAATCTTAAATGGTACATCACTAAAACCACTTATTTGCGATGCGACATCATATAGTTGCTTAGCTAGTTCTCTCGTCGGAGATGTAACCACTAATTGAACTTTATTAATAGAGGGTTCAATTTTATTAAATAGAGGTAATAAAAACGCATGTGTTTTACCTGAACCAGTCTCAGATTGACCTATTACACTTTTATTATTTAATATTAAAGGAATAACTTCTTCTTGTATTGGGGTAGGTTTTTGAAATTTTAAATCATTTAATGCTTTATATATAAATTCTTTAAAACGATATTGTTCAAAACTCATTATTAAAAACTCCTTATATCCAATTTTTAGACAAATTATATCTTATCTTATTATTTGAAAAAAAGCAAGTTATATTACAAATATTATATTTATAAGTTATTCAAAAATGAAAATTATCTAAAATAGTAAATCAACTATAAAGGTAATAAAGAAAATAAAAATACGACATCTATTACTATATTCTTTGTAAAAAACTAAAAATCTAGTATAATATAAGTGGTGATAAACATGAATGTTATTAAAATAACTCCAAGAGGCTTTTGTTCTGGTGTTGTAAATGCCCTAAAAATTGCAGTTGATGCAGCACAAGATCAGACATTACCTAAACCTATTTATGTAT
Organism: Haloplasmataceae bacterium; assembly: GCA_029240795.1. Lineage (GTDB taxonomy): Bacteria > Bacillota_I > Bacilli_A > Haloplasmatales > Haloplasmataceae > JARDZP01. Next base: position 20,674 of record JARDZP010000002.1, read on the forward strand.
TAGGAAATATTGTTCATAATCATTTTATCTCTGAAGCATTAAATGATCTAGGCTTAATCACAATTGATGATAAAAAGAAAACACGGATTGAATTACTTGATTTAATTGAATCTGGTACAGTAATTTTAACAGCTCATGGTGTTTCTAAACAAGTAATAGAAAAAGCGAAAGCAAAAAATCTTTATCTAATAAATGCAACCTGTAAGTATGTAGATAAAACCAATGATTATATAGCCAAAAAAATTGAACAAGGTTTTGATGTCATCTATATCGGAAAGAAAAATCATCCGGAACCAGAAAGTGCCGTAGGTGTTGATCCCAATCGAGTTCACTTAGTTGAAAATATGGATGATATTAGGCATCTTTATTTAAAAAATCCCAAGATAGCGATTACTAATCAAACTACCATGAGTTATTGGGATATTGAAGCAATAGCGAAGGAAATTCTTACAATTTACCCTCAGAGTGAATTTATGAATGAAATATGTAATGCGACACAAATTCGTCAAGAAGGTGTATTAAAAAAAGCAATAAATGCTGATTTAACAATCGTCGTTGGCGATCCGTTTAGTAATAATTCAAACAAACTTGTTCAAATTTCAGAATCAATGGCTAACACCAAATCACATTTAATTGAAAATGTTGAAGGAATTAAGATGGAATGGTTAAAAGATTGTGAAACAGTGGCAGTTACTTCTGGTGCATCTACGCCGACTGCTATCACGAGTGAAGTTATTGATTTCCTTGAAAAATTTGATTATAATGATCAAGCAACTCACATGACTATATCAAAGTTAACCAATAAAGATATTTTAGGATCATTGGTAAAAAAAATATAATGTTACCATAAAATAACGCAATACCAAATTTGATATTGCGTTTTAGCTATTTACACCACTCGATTCAATAATGCATATACATAGGTATAAACCATCTTGGCTCTCCATTACTATCCTTTTTAAAATAAACTTTTGTAAAAGCAATCCAACACGTCTCATATTTAGGCGCTCAAGCAACTTCCAAGAATGGTCATTCTTTGGGCTAAAGATGGCGATAATACTCATAGTCAAGTCATGTCTTTGAACCCTCTGTGATAACCTTTACCTTGATACTTTTTAGCCTAATTTCTATGTATCAAAGTCTCCTATTAGCTTTCCACTTACTTATAAGTAAACTGCATAGAAAAATTCATTATTCGCTCTAATGATTACTTCTTCTTTTGCCTGATTTTCTATATTAATCGATCTATTACGATATTTTCCATTTGACCACCATTATAATTTTTTTATTTAGAACATTTATCGATTGCGTTAACTAATTCTCCTGTTTCGTCACCCTTAAATTGCCAGAAGAAGACACCAGCTAAATGATGTTCTTTAACGTAATTAACTTTTGCTTCTACCGATTGTGGATCGTCATATGAAACGAATATATCACCATTAAAAATATAGTGTGTTTTAGCTTCTTCATCCCAATATTTTTGATAGCTGCGATCAGTTAACAATTCATTACGAATTTTTGTATAGGAAAAGGCCATGCGGTTTGGATTTGAAAGTACCGCCATTAAACCATCTTGATCACTGACTACTCTTCCACCTCGACCATAAAAAGCAATTCCAAAGGCTAACTTTTCACTTGGTACTCCATTTTGAAGATATCGTTCAATATATGTTGCTCCACCAAATTGATTGGGAACTTTGCTTGTAGTAAATAAGTTTGTATGATGACTTGCATAGCCCCAATTTTCCATATCATATGTCATCACATTTAAAAAATCTAAATATTTAATAATTTCAGTTAATTCAGTATTTTTCCCATCACTCATAGAGCCACTGACCGCAATCGTTAATAAATACTTAGGATTTAATTTATTTAAATCTTCACGACATTGTTTAAGCATTAAAGTGAAGTTTTTTTTATCATCTGGACTTGCAGAAATACCACCGCCTGGTACACAAGGATATTCCCAGTCAATGTCTAATCCATCAAATCCGTATTTAACCATTATTTCAATAGCTGTTTTAGAAAAGTTTTTACGGGATTCATTGGTTGCAGCTGCTTCAGAGAAGTGATCTGCACCCCATCCACCAATTGATAGACATACTTTGATATGTGGATTATTCGCTTTCAATAAACGAATTTGATCAGCGCGTTGAAACTTTTCAATTACTTTACCTAATTGATCACCAACTACCGCAAAAGCATAATGAAGGTGTGTTAACTTTTTAAATCCTGGTTCATTAACCTTCCAATCTGTTCCATCGACTAAATAACCTAATTTTATCATATTATTTCCTCCCTAATTCGTCTATATAATCTTATTTTACGCACTTATATAAGTAAAATCAACAAAAAAAGCACCAAAGGGTGCTTTTATTTTAATATTGATTCAATTTCATCAATTTCTAATTGAATTAATTTTTTATTTTCATGATATTCCGGTACCTTTAAATAAACTCGTTTTTTATAATTCAATAAGTTTTGATACTTTTTGATAAATAACTCATTTTTTTCTTTTAACAATATAGGTCCATATTTAATTTCTAGTTTATTTAATTGATATTTATCAATACATTTATCAGCAACAATAATTTCATAAAAAATATTTTCATCTTCAATATTTAATTCTGATACAATTTCATAATGATTCTCACATAACCATTTTCTAACATAATCTACATCTATGTTTGCTTGTAAAACTAATCGTTTATTCAAATGCATAATATGATTTCCCGTTTCAAGAATCTCGGCAATTAACTTACCACCCATTCCAGCAATTATAATGCATTCACATAAATCATTTGTGGTAATAGTACTTAAACCGTTTCCCAATCTGATTTCTATTTTGTTTAAAAAACCATATGCTTCAATACTTCTCTTTGCTTCTTCAAATGGACCAACTTTCACATCTGTTCCAATTGCGTAATCAATTAAATTATTAAGCAATAAATAAATCGGCACAAAACAATGATCAGTTCCTACATCAACAATAAATCGATATGGTAAAACACAGTTAGCAATAGTTCTAAGTCTTCCCGATAACATTTATTATTCATCCATAAAATCACGTAATTTTTTACTTCTTGAAGGATGTCTTAGTTTACGCAATGCTTTTGCTTCGATTTGTCTTATCCGTTCTCTAGTAACCCCGAATTCTTTTCCAACTTCTTCAAGTGTTCTTGTTCTTCCATCATCTAAACCAAAACGTAATCGTAAAACTCTTTCTTCACGATCAGTTAAAGTTTCTAAGACATCATTAAGTTCTTCTTTTAATAATTCATTTGATGCAAATTCATCTGGTGATATAGCGTCTGCATCTGGAATAAAATCACCTAAATTTGAGTCATCTTCTTCACCGACTGGTGATTCTAAAGAGATGGGTTCTTGAGATATTTTTAATATTTCTCTTACTTTTTCAGGTGTAGTATCCATTTTTACTGCTATTTCATCAGGTAAAGGTTCACGTCCTAATTCTTGTGTTAGTTGACGTTGAAATCTTACTAATTTATTAATTGTTTCTACCATATGAACTGGTATACGAATCGTACGTGCTTGATCTGCGATTGCACGCGTAATCGCTTGTCTAATCCACCATGTTGCATAAGTAGAAAATTTAAAACCTTTAGCATAGTCGAATTTATCGACAGCTTTCATTAATCCCATATTTCCTTCTTGGATTAAGTCTAAAAATAACATCCCTCTACCAACATGACGTTTCGCAATCGAAACAACTAACCTTAGGTTAGCCTCAACTAAACGTTGTTTTGCTAATTCACCACGGTAAATTGCTGATTCATAATCATCAATTTCTTGTGCTGATAAAGATTCTCTTTTTCCTAACTGTTCAGATGCAAATTTACCATATTCAATCACTCTAGCTAAATCTGTTTCATCATCACCAGATAATAATTCAACTTTACCTATTTCTTTCAAATACATCCTAACAGGGTCATTAATTTTAACACTAGAAGGTAATGTTATATCTTCAGTCGCGTAATGAGTTTCTAAATCAATATCGATATCTAAGTAAGGATCATCCAAGTCAACTATGACTTCATCATCAGCCACGATATCGACTGGTTCTACAACATCATCAACATCAACATCAACTGGAGCATCAATTATATCGATATTTTCTTCTTTAAATAAATCTAGGATTTTTTCGAATCCATCTTCATCAATATCAAAACTATGTAATTTTTCTACTAACTCTTCATTATACAAAGAACCATTTTTTTTGCCTTTTTCAATTAGATCATTTATAACTTTTTGATATTCGTTGTATTCGATATGTACCATAATACCACCTCGTCTTATTATTTTGTTGCCTTTATTATTTTATATTGATCAATTATTTTTTGATACAACATTAATGCTTCATTTTCATCACTTGTAAGTTTGATTTGATTTTTTAATTTTTTTACATAAAGCGCAATTAATTCCGTTTTAATAACCGCAATACATTGTTTTAAGCTTACATCAGTATAATTTTCTATTTTTTGATTTGTATATTTTAAATACACCTCATTAAAGAAATTTTGTAATGATTCATCATGATTAACATAATTTTTTTGAAATACGTCTAAATCAAATACTTCATAGAGATTATAATAATCATTTATATGATAAAATAATTTTCTAAACATAGGATCAGGAATACTTATACTTTGATCATTAGCGATTAATACACAGTTTTTCCGATCTAAAATGCACATATAGATAATTATTTCGTGCGCTTCTAACAATTTTTTCGCAGCTGGTCGAGTTTTTTCAATTTTTTTATAGATGATTTCTTGATTCACTATATCATCATCACTGGGATGATATTTATTGATTGCTTTAGGAAATTTATTATAATCAAAATTAAGTGTTGATACACTGACTCCAATATCATTACTTAATTTATTGATAAATAATTCTTTTTCAGTAGGAGATGATAATTGTATCATCCTAAATACTGCCTTTTTAAAGTTTTCAATGCTGGAGATATTATTTATATTAACATTTTTATAAAATTCTTGATAATAATATTCTTTTAAACTTTTAACCATATTATTAACAAACTCTATATATTTATCAGTTCCATACTTTTTAACATATTCATCAGGGTCAAGACCTTCAGGTAATTGAATGACCGAGGTATTAACCATGTGTTTATTTAATATTTCAATTGCTCGTTTTGTCGCTTCGATACCTGCGTGATCACCGTCATAACAAATAATAAAATTATTTGTATATTTCTTTAAGATCTGAACGTGCGAATCTGTTAATGCCGTTCCCATTGATGCTACTGACTCTAATAAATGACTATTTACAGAAGCAATGACATCCATAAATCCTTCAAATAAATAAACTTTATTATTTTGTTTGATGAACTTTTTCGCTTGATCCAAATTATATAAAATATTACTTTTTTTGAATATCGGAGTTTCTTGGGTATTTATATATTTGGGTTCATTTTTATTATCCTGTATATATAGTCTTCCACTAAAACCAACTATATTGCCCATTTCATCACTAATTGGAAACATTATCCGACTTTTAAACTTATCATAGTATCGATCATTTGATTTATTGACATGACCAAGTTCTAAAATCGCAATATCTGTAAAATTATTCGACTTTAAGGCTTGATATAATGAATCAACACTATCTGGAGCTAAACCTATTTTAAATCGTTTAATGGTTTCTTCAGATATATTACGTTTATTCAAATACTCTATTGCTATTTTACCTTCTACAGTATTTAGTAAAGTAAATTGATAATATTCAGAAACAAACTTATTTAATTCATAATATCGTAAAAATTCATCATCTTTATTATAGTCAATAAATTCATCTAACTTTATATTAACTTTATATGCAAGTTTTTTAATTGCTTCAGTCTGTGATAAATTGTCAATTTTCGACATGAAGTGTAATACATTACCGCCTTCACCACAACTAAAACAGTGAAAAATCTGTTTTTCTGGCGAAACGGAAAATGAGGGCGTTTTTTCACTATGAAATGGACATAAGCCGAAGTAATTCTTACCGCGCTTTTCTATTTTCACATATTCGCTAACAACATTCACGATATCATTTTTCGCAATAATTTGATCGAGAATATGACTAGGAATCTTCACTTTGTCCACCTCCAATTTTAGTTTCTCATTTTATTAAAATTTTAAACGTGCGCTTATATATTCAATTAAATCATCAATTTTGACACGTGTTTGTGCCATTGTATCTCTTTCTCTAATTGTTACAGTTTGGTTATTTAATGTATCGTAGTCAATCGTAACACAGAACGGTGTTCCAATTGCGTCTTGACGACGATATCTTTTACCAATATTACCTGTAGTATCATAGTCTGTCATAAATTCTTTCGTAAGTTTTTCATATACTTCCATCGATTGATCTTCTAATTTTTTAACAAGAGGTAATACAGCAACTTTATATGGAGCTAAAGCTGGATGCAATCTTAAAACTTCTCTTGTTTCATTATTTTCTAATACTTCTTCTACATATGCATCGGTAAAAACTGTTAAAAATAATCTTTCTACCCCAACTGATGGTTCAATACAATAAGGAATATATTTTTCATTTGTAGTCGGATCTAAATATTCAAGCTTTTGACCAGAATGATTAGAATGAGCAGTTAAATCGTAGTCTGTACGGTCAGCGATACCCCATAATTCACCCCAACCAAATGGGAATAAATATTCAATATCTGCCGTTCCTTTACTATAATGGCTTAATTCTTCTTTTTCATGTTCACGTAAACGTAAATTTTCTGCTTTAACACCTAATGATTTTACGAAATTAAAGCAATAATTACGCCAATATCCATACCACTCTAAATCTTTTCCTGGTTCACAGAAAAATTCTAATTCCATTTGTTCAAATTCACGTGTACGAAAGATAAAATTACCTGGAGTAATTTCATTACGGAATGATTTACCGATTTGTCCAACCCCAAAAGGTAATTTTTTACGAGTTGTTCTAGCAATATTTTTAAAATTAACGAAAATACCTTGTGCAGTTTCAGGTCTTAAATAAACTACAGATTTATCATCTTGAATAACGCCTTGATGTGTTTTAAACATTAATTCGAATTGTCTAATTTCGGTATAATTTAATTTACCACAATTAGGACAAACGATATGATGTTCTTTAATATATTCTTCCATTTTTTGATTTGACCAACCACCTGGATTAACTTCATTATGTGTATGTTCTTCTATTAATTTATCAGCTCGGTGACGGGTTTTACATTCTTTACAATCCATTAATGGGTCACTAAAGCCCCCAATATGTCCACTAGCTACCCAAGTTTGTGGATTCATTAAGATTGCAGAGTCTAATCCAATATTATACTTTGACTCTTGAACGAACTTTTTCCACCAAGCTTTTTTAAGGTTATTTTTTAATTCAACTCCAAGCGGACCATAATCCCAAGTATTTGATAGACCACCATAAATTTCAGAACCTTGATAAACAAATCCTAATGTTTTAGCGTAGTTAACAATTTTTTCCATAGTTAAAATAGTTTTATCCATTGTTTTTTCCTCCATGTTCAATAAAAGCCAAAAAAAATCCTCTTCTTACACTTTTTAAAAAAGTATAGAGACGAGAATATCCCGCGGTTCCACTCTATTTATCATATTAAACATATGATCTCTTTCTTTACATTACTCAGGAGTTCCTTCATCAATAAAATAATTATCTAGCTCTCACTATCCTAGATTCGCTTTAAATATTATTATTAATTACTCTTCACCATCAAAGTAAGATATATAATATTCCAAATATATTATATTTGATTTATTAAAATATGTCAATTGTTTTTTATGAAAAATACTTCATTGAGTTTGTTTTAATACCTAAATGTGAATAATAATAATCATTTAATAATAATCGTAACTCTTTGATGTTCGTTTCGTTAGGCAATATCATATCATTTATATTTAAAACATTATAATAATACAGTGTTCTTATCAAGAATAACGTATCTAATGAAAATTGCCTACTACGAAAGTCTTGACAATTTTTACAAACATATCCACCTTTATTCACATCAAAATTAACAATATTTCCAATACTTCCACATTCTACGCAATGATCTATTTGTGGACTAATACCTAAAAAATATAATAATTTAGTTTCTAGTAACATCGCTAATGTTTCTATTTTTAATATATTATCTGTTAAATTTATTTCTGTTAAAACAAGGATTAATAAATCATATAAATATTCTGAAGCTATATGTTGTTCTAATGTTTTTAACAAAAGTTCAAAGAGATGAAAAACATAGACATTTTTATTAAAGTCACTTTTTATCGAACTAAACGAATTTAATAAATCTCCAGTGAATGAACTACTTAATCCACCTGCATGATATGAAATATTAAAAAGAGCATGCGTAATCGGTTGAGCTATTAAATAATTTTTATTTTTATAGTCACTAGCTCCCTTCAAATATACACCAATTAATCCATGCTCTTTAGTAAACAATTGTATAATCTTACTTTTTTCTTGATAATCACTATTTTTTAGAACTATCCCTTCCATTGCTTTGATCACAATTATCCCTCTTACTATTCTTAATGATTACTTCTGTACCCATTTCGTTTAAATATTTTTTTTGTCGATTTTTGTAATCCAGGTAGTCTTCTACGTTACCTGTGTTTAAAAATTTGTCCCATGATTCTTTTTTCATTTTGACCATCCTTTCTCCTTCTTGATATTATTAGGATAGTCAAAATTCAAAAAATTATTTATCAATTTATCGTTTAATAGTCATTTTCACGATATCCAAAATCGTGTAATGAACTACGTTTATTCCGCCAGTCTTCTACCACTTTTACCCATAATTCAAGATATACTTTACTGCCTAATAAATTTTGAATATCGCGGCGAGCAAGAGTACCAACATCCTTCAACATTTGGCCACCTTTACCTATGATGATCCGTTTTTGTGAGTCTCTTTCGATTATAATTGTCGCAAAAACATCAATAACTTCTGCATCATCTCGTTTTTTCACTTCATCAATTACTACAGCAACTGAATGTGGTATCTCTTCACGTGTTTTTATAAGGACTTTTTCTCGAATAAGTTCACTAATAACAAACTTTTCTGGGTGATCGGTGATGATATCACTTGGATAATATTGTGGACCAACTGGTAAATATTTTTTAAGTGTATCCACTAAATGATCAACATTATTATTTGTAAGTGCAGAAATAGGAATAATTTCCGCAAATTCAAATTCTTTTTGATATTCATCCATCGTTGCCAAAATATTTTCTTTTTTCATAATATCGATTTTATTGATAATTAAAAAGACAGGTTGATTTGTATGTTTAAAAGTCTCCATAATAAAACGATTTCCTGTGCTTAATGATTCACTTCCATCAATCATAAAAAGCACAATGTCAACTTGTTTCATCGCATTAAGAGCTACTTTATTCATAAATTCACCTAATTTATGCTTAGGTTTATGTACACCAGGTGTATCAATAAAGATAATTTGCGCATCACTTGTTGTATATACGGCTTGTATTTTATTTCTAGTTGTTTGTGGTTTATCACTTACAATCGCAATTTTTTGTTTCAAAACTTGATTAATAAATGTCGACTTACCTGCATTTGGTCGTCCGACAATTGTGATAAATCCTGATTTAAATTTTTCTTCCATGTTTTCTCCTATTCTAAATCTTTACTTGTAAAACTAAATGGTAATAATGCATGTTTATCTAAAATTTTAATATCACCTTTTAAGTTAGATAAGATTATTTGTGTGTTATCATTTACTAATTCAATAATCACTTGTCTACATGCCCCACATGGTGAAATAAATTGTTCAGTATCACCTACAACCGCAAGGGCCACGATATCATCGCCCCGATATCCTTGTGAGAATGCCGAAAAAAGTGCGCTACGTTCGGCACAATTGGTCAAACCGAAGGAAGCATTTTCAATATTTGATCCCATCACAATTTCACCATTTTTTAATAATACGGCACAACCTACATTAAACTTTGAATAAGGTGTGTAAGCATTCGATCTCGCAACAATCGCCTTCTCCACTAAACGATTCACATCAATCACATTATTCACTCACTCTCTTAAGATTAATACTATTTAAAATGTCATCTTGTTTTGTAAACATCTTAATTTCATCTTCTTCATTATTATGATCAAATCCTAGTAAATGAAGCAAACCATGACAAGCTAAAAAGCCTATTTCTCGTTCTAATGAATGTCCATAATCTTCTGCTTGCAGGATGGCTTTATCGATGCAGATAAATATATCACCTAAAGTTGTGATTAACTCTTTTTCAACAATTTCATCATCACTATCTAAAAGAGCGAATGAAATGACGTCAGTCACTTTATCAATATTACGGTAGTCTTTATTTATTTGTTGAATTCGTTCTTTCGATACAAATACTACACTAACTTCATAATACTTGTCAATTCCTTGGGTCTTAAATGTTTGTTCAAATACTTTACCTATTAATTCTTCAAATTTATTACTTTCATGTTCAGTTTCATTTATAAATGCGATATCTATCATTCTTTATACATTCCTTTTTTCTTCATATTTTTCGTATCTTTCGATCACTTTTTGGACTAATGGATGACGAATAACGTCAGAAACATCAAATTTACATATTTCCACATTGGGAATATTTTCTAATATATTTAACACTGTTACTAAACCTGATCTAATTCCTCTAGGTAAGTCAACTTGTGAAATATCACCTGTTACGACCATTTTAGAATTAAAACCTAAACGAGTTAAAAACATTTTCATTTGTTGATCAGTAGTATTTTGTGCTTCATCTAATATCACGAATGCATCATCAAGTGTACGACCACGCATATAAGCGAGTGGTGCAATCTCAATTGTCCCTTTTTCAATTAAACTTTCTGTATTTTCAAGTCCTAAAGTGTCATGTAATGCATCATATAATGGTCTTAAATAGGGATCGACTTTTTCCTTTAAATCACCTGGTAAGAAACCTAAACTTTCGCCAGCTTCAACAGCGGGTCTAGTTAATATAATCCGTTTTACGTCTTGTTGTTTTAATAAAGCAACGCCTTTAACAACAGCTAAGTAAGTTTTACCAGTACCCGCAGGACCTACACCAAAGACTAAATCGCTATTTTCAATCGCTTTCACATAATTTTTTTGATTAAATGTTTTAGCATTAATTGGCTTTCCTAAAAAGGTTTTACCAATTAATACTTTATTGCTATAAATACCGATCAACTCGTCTAATTTATTGCTTTCTAACATTTTAAAACAATATAATATATCACGTTCATTGATATTATTTTCATATTTAAGAATTTGTTTTAAAGTATTTATCACTTGAATTAATTGATTCCTTTTAGGTTCATTAATATCTGGAGTTACATATATTGAATCTCCTCTTGTGATAATTTTAGTATCAAAATAAGTTTCTAATAGTTTTAGATTTTTGTCATGTGTTCCAATAATAGCGATTGATTCTTCCATACTGCTAAAATTAATCTCAAGATTTATTAAATTACTCATTCATTATCTCCTTTGAAAAAATGCGATATCCTCGTATGTTTTTACTAAAAATCCATAAGTATACTTATCATCATCTTCACTATTCGTGATTAAATTAATTTCAAGTATTTTATCATCCTTATCAAAATTACGATTTAAATCATGGACTATTGATGAATAGGCAAAATCATATGATGTTTTTTGATTATATACATTTATTATATCATCTTTTTCCAAATAATGGGATTCTTTTATACCAATTGGTATATTAAAATTAAAGATTTTTATATTATTAAAATCTTCTTCCATCTCATAATCAGTATACCGTTCATCGTATTTTTTGAATTTAAGTTCCATTCCAAATAATGATAAACTTTTTTCTGTAAAGAGTTTACCAGACAATTGTGAATCAACTTGTTTTTTTGAAACTTCAATTGTGACCGTTTCCCATACCTCCGCGTATACTTTACCTGTAGCTGGTACATAATATCCACCTTGTTTTAAATCTTTAATTCGTAAGTTACCTGATACTAATATATCTCCTTGTTTCACGTACATATTTTCATCGATTAAAGGTACACCATGACTTACTTTGAAAAATTTAATGACTCCACTTTTAGTCGCAATTAAATCGCCAAAGCCCTCAATATGTTCAACCTGTTTATTTATAGTGCTAGGTTGTAATATATTAACTGATAAATTACTACCTTGCTTTTCTACACTAATCCATTCGAAATGACTAAATTCTTTACGTAACAATAGGTTTATATCATTAATATCAGTATTTAAAATATCGACACCATAATAAGATTTAAAGTTACTTTTAATCAATTCTTCAATTTTTTGATTATCTTTAGTATATGTAGAAAAACTAATTTCTTTTATTGTTAGTGTATTAAAATATAATAATAAAGTAAAAATGATGATTCCAATAAAAATAGTAACATTTTTTCTGATTAAATTCATGAAGTGTTTTAATCCTTGATAACTCACAATTTTGTATTCTATACCTGAGTTGTCTAGCAACGTTAAATCACTTTCTAAAATTTTAAGATTAAAGTAATTATTATCGTATTTCACAACTTTTACTTTATAGTTAAATAGTTTATTAATCCTAACAATTTGTTTTTTTTCTAGTTTGATCACCACTGTAAACAAGTCATTTCGATTTTTACTCATCTTTAATCGCTCCTAAAAAAACATCGCTAATATTACCATTAACTTCTAAAAAATATTTACTAATACCAACAATTTTCAAATTCTTACCCTTAATCACTAATCTACTAAGTCGAATCTCATTTTCTTTAATTTCAATTATTTCATTATAATTTTGAATGTATACTTTTTCTCTGTCTACAATCGTAATTTTTTCTACATTTTCAAATAATTGATCATTATAGTGTTTAATATTTGAAAAGATTTTTCCCATATTCTTCATTTTTATCACCTATGTAATTATATGATGAATATGAACTAGATAAAACTTATAATTTAAAAAGTTTAGTTAAATGAAAAATATTACGATATTAGACATATATTTACAAAAAATGAATAAAAACTTTTGAAGTATTTAACTAATGAATTTATAACAAGATTGATATGTAAAAACAACTACAAATGTAATTTATTCTTATTTATAGAAAAATTGACTTTCTGTGGATGAATCATATTTATTGAATAATTAAAAAAAGGATTATATTTTTCATCGCACAGTTTATTGATAAAAAAATGATGTTTTTGATAGTAAATCTCACATCAAATCACTAATCGTATACCAAAAAGTTTGTTTAAAAATAAAGTACTTTACAAATATAGGGAAGTATTTTATTGTTGTGATTATGAAGCATTGACTATATAAAAATAAGCAGAAAAAATACCCCCTAAAATCAAATTAGGGAGTATTTAAGTATCGCATCACGCTTTAATATAATCATTTATTGTTCATTATTTTAAGCAAATCATTTATTTGTCTACTACAACATTTACCTGTTGGACTATTTACTACACAATTACTTATTTTCATAGCGTTTGTATTTGCGACAACCTCTTTAACTGTTTTACAATTTTTAGTTTTAATTGCATCAATTATTTCTTCTTCGGTTACTTTACTACAATAGCAAATAGTTTTAGGATTTGCATCTTTCTTATACCAAATTGGAACTTTAACTTCGGATTTTAAAACAATATCATTTGAATCATTAAAATAAGCAACATCACAGTCTGAATTTAAACATAAATAATAAGTTTTATCTTTTTGTAAATTTCTATCTATTATTAATAAACCTTCTATAGTTTTTGTATTGACCCTTTCTCCTTGAAAATTACATATTGGACAAATATTTGAAACACTTGTGTTTGTATTTGATCTACAACAATCCATAGAATTCACCTCTTTATATGATAAACCGTAAATTTCTGTAAAATTAATTATGTTTACATTAATATATCAAAATGTAACTAAAGTGGTTTTTAAGCCACGCTATTTTCTTATACATTTCTGAAAAGTATCATATGAAATCACATATCTAATCACAGTGGTCATAAAGTTATAACCACAGTTTTTATTGTATGGTTGTATATGTTATTGGCTATGTTATTTGACTTTAATTTTATAACCAAATCACATAATTTTACCAATGAACTGTGCGACATATTAAAATTTAACCCTTTTAACTTGTAGCGATTGGAATATTAGACTAACTTATATACTTATTATTATATTAGACTTATTTTATTCCAAATGTGATATTTAAAATGATAAATATCATATAAAATATAGCCGCAATTATTCGGTGGATTCTACTACCATTATCAGCATCAGGTACTCCAATAATAAATGACGTAACAAAGCCACCAATTAATGCACCAATCATTGAATAAATTACGGTATAATCAAGTACTGCGAGAAATATGATAAAGAAAAAAGAGATTAAAAATAACACTCGTTTTATGGTAAATGCGAGAAATCTTCTAAAAAGAAGGAAAACATAAATAAATGAACTAATTAATGTATAGATAATTGGAGTAAATCCAATTATCATATCATGATAATCGAAAGCAAAAACAAGTGTATTTGAAAATATTACACTTAATAAGATAATTAATAGGTATCTAAAAGTACCATATATTTTTTCGATTCTTACACCTAATGTAAGTAATAAAAAGATGCTTAATATTAATGAAAATGGACTCATTTCATAAAATGTTGTGGTTAAAAAGGTAAAATAGTAATTGTTTACGATATGATTTCTAGATAAGATAAAATATTGATTTAATTCATAAAAAAACAGATTTAAAAAGAAAGATAATATTAAGAATCCAATTAAAAAGATATTTCCAATTACTTTCTTTTTATTAAAAATTTTACTGACTTTTTTCGCATATTCAATATTTAACATATTTATTTTAAAAGTTAATGTTTCAAATGATAAATCTAAATGATATTCCAATATTTCACTAAAGACATCACTTATAATTTCATCTTTAAACAACATTTCTTTTTCAGTAGCATTAACAAAATCAATGTTTTTCGGTAATTCAAAAAAATCTTTTTTTAGAGTACAATTTGTCGCTATAATTAAGATATTTGCATGAATGACTAAAAATTTACTAAGTAGATTCTTTTTAATAATCATTAGTTTTTCTAATAATACATCTATATTGACATCATTGTGTATTGGGCTAGAATAGACAATCACAATATTATAATAGGGGTGATTAAAATTTTCTAAAATCTTTTCTTCAAAATTAAATATTGAATAATTATGAACATCAAGAAAGAAATGAACCAAGTTCATTGAATAATTTTCTAATTCAGTATTTTCAATCACAAAAGATTTCGCAACTCTTTCCATTTGCATCTAATCACCTACTTGTATTTTTTTCGTAAATTATTTAAAAACTTTTCAAAGTATTCAGGTAATGGTGAAGTAAATTCTAAATATTCATTTGTTTTAGGATGAACAAAACCTAATTTAGCAGCATGTAGAAACTGACCTTGGTCACCTATTACCTTTTTAGGTCCATAACGATCATCACCAACTAATGGAAAACCGATATAACTCATATGAACTCTGATTTGATGAGTTCTACCAGTTTCTAATTTGCATTTTACATAAGTGAATTCACCTAAATGTTCTAAAACTTCAAAATGTGTAACAGCGTGTCTTCCACCTGCAACTACCGCCATTTTTTTGCGTTCATTAGGGTCTCTTCCAATTGGCGCATCAACTGTGCCTTTTAGATGGTTGATACAACCGTGACACAATGCAAAATATTCCCTAACTGTCGTTTTTTCTTTAAATTGTTCAGCTAGAGAATTATGTGCTTGATCATTTTTCGCCATAATAATAAGTCCTGATGTATCTTTATCAATACGATGAACAACGCCTGGTCTACATACACCATTAATACCAGATAAATCATCACTATGAGCCAGTACCGCATTTACAAGCGTTCCCGTATAGTGTCCATTAGCAGGATGAACAACCATCCCACTTGGTTTATTTATAACGATAACGTCTTCATCTTCATAGTAAATATCTAAGGGGATGTCTTCAGGAATGATTTCAGCCACTTCCGGATCTTTTACCATAACAGAAATAACGTCACCCCATTTTACTTTATAACTGGCTTTTTCTAACTTTTTATTTACGAATACTAAGTCTTCGTCCATCATTTTTTTAATTTGATTACGTGAAAAATCAGAAAATTTAGTAGAAACTAATTTATCTAATCGTTCACTTGTTTCCTCTTCTTGTACAATATATATTAGTGTTTCCATATTTCCACCTTTATACTTGCTTAGTAAACAATAAAACAGCAGCGAAGCCAACTGTCCCTACTGATAAAAGCATGTCAGCTACATTAAATATAGGGAAATCATAACCAAATGGGAAGAATTGTAGAAAATCAACAACATAGTGACGCATTAAACGGTCGATAAAGTTACCAATAGTTCCAGCGATCATCATTAATAATGAAATAGTTAAGAGTTTTTTATTAGTAATATCTCCTTCAGTTATTAGGAGATATACAAAGATTCCTAAAGCGATTACTGTAACAAGGTAAAATAAATTCATTTTACCTTCAAACATGCTCCATGCTGCCCCAGTATTTTCTGTGTAAGTTATGTTAAAAAAGTCAGGGATGATTTCGATCGCTTTTTTGCCCATAATATTTTGAATAACAATGTATTTTGTAAATTGATCAAGCGCCACAAGCCCTACAATTACTAGAATATATAGTATCATAATTTCCTCCAATTATTTTTTGTATTCTTTAAGAAATTTAACTGCTTCCGCGAATGTTTTAACTGGTACTATTTCAATATCTGAATTTTTTATTCTTTTTGCTTCTAATGCTAACATGTATAAATTATTGCCACTACTATCTTCGATATTTGGTGCGATATAAATATCCATATCATTTTTAATCGCGCCAAAAACTTTCTGTTTAATTCCGGCTATCGGTAAAACAGCACCATTTATATCGATCACACCAGTACCGGCGATTTGTAAACCATGAGTAAGATCTTCATCGATTAATGCGTTATAAATACTTAACGTTTGCATTAAGCCAGCTGAAGAGCCATACCCTTCGGTATCACCCCAGTCAAATTTAGGATTACCAACAAAATTTGTATAATAACTATATAAATTAAGTCCTAATTTACAATTTGATTCATAAATTGTTTTATTTGTGGTAATGTCCATTATTTTATTATTCCTTAAAATGGTAAAGTTTATATCTATATTACATCCAATATTTACAGTTTTTAGTTGAAATTCAGCTTTATTCTTGATTGTTTCTCCATTTACAGCAGTAATGAGATCTCCTATTCGAAAATCATCAAAAGCATCAAACATGGGTGCTCGGTAAGAAATAATGACTCCAGATTCATCATAGGTAAGATCTTTACCTGCTTCTCTATATGCGACGATGATTGAGGTATGAATGGAATATAATTTATCAATCTCACTTGATTTATTTATTTCATCAACAGATAATTGAGAAACACTTTTACTTAATTTTTCAATATCGGCTCCTCGATTAAATTTAGCTAAAACAAATTGAAATGTAGATGGCTTTGTAATTACTGAAACATAACTGGAATAAAATGCACCACTTTGAGGATTGCTGTCTTCAATAGTAATAATACGATTTGCTTCTTCTACACCACCTGGAAGTAAGACTTCATAAGGTGTTGGATAGACAAAAAACATTAACAACAAAACATAAGATATCGCAAAAATAATTATTTGTTTTAAAGTTAATTTTTTTAATGATTGAATCATTTTACTAAACAATTTATCACCTTCTCGTTACATTTACATCGATTTGATTAAATAAACGATATTTAACACCACTAGAATTAAACATTCTTTTTGACGCAATTATAGAATCTGTTTCTTTATATTTGTCTTCCATATAAACTACTTCTTTAATTCCACTTTGAATAATTAATTTAGCACATTCATTACATGGGAATAATGTGACATACATGATGCAATCTTTAAGTGATGAATTACTATTTAATATCGCATTTGGTTCTGCATGAACAACATAAGGATATTTAGTATCAAGCCATTCACCTTCACGATTCCAAGGGTATTCGGAATCAGCACAACCAATTGGTAAGCCATTATAACCTAATCCTACAATCCGTTTGTCTTGATTAACAATACAAGCTCCAACTTGTGTGTTTTCATCTTTACTTCTATTTGCTGATAAAACTGCGATTCCCATGAAATATTCATCCCAGGAAAGATAATCTTTACGCATATTTAACTCCTCATATAATCTTAATAAATAACATTAATATTATAACATAAATTGGAAATTTTAGAAAATATTTTACAAATTAACATAATTTACTTATTTTTATATAAAAAAAGGCTTGAAATTAAACCTTTTAATAACAATATTTATATTATAACTTAAATACATTGAATTTGAATAACCACATACATAAACATATGACTCCACCTTCACCAATTTCTAGACCTCTAATAATAAATTAATTTTCTTTTGATTACTGTCACGCACTAGGATTTAATAATTTCTGTAACTACATATGTTTCAAATATTGCTTCTGCCATATTAGTAATTTCCTAGGTTTTAGAATGCATATTGAAATTCATCGATAATAAAGGGTGGTTTGTATCTTTGTAGAATATATAATATTTGAAATGCATCTCCCTTTTACATAAATCATATTTGATTTCAATACCTTCACTGTTATATTTATAATATATGCAATAGATTATTATAAATAATTAATCTTTTTAATATATAAAAAAAAGTTGACTAAGTCAACTTTTTTATTTATTTATTATGCTTTTACTTGTGCTTGTGGTTTAGCAATAGGTGCAGTATTAACTACTTGATCAGGATCTTCTCCTCTAAGGATAGCTAAAACTTTAGCACGTGTTAAATCATTAGCTGGTTTACATCCCTTAACATCAGCATCACCGGCGATTAAGCCATTTGCCATACCAGAACATCCAGCATAACCACACATACCACAGTTTACACCAGGTAAATTTTTAACTAATAAATCATAACGAGGGTCTTCTGTTACTTGGAATACATTACTTGCAAAGGCAAGAATTAATCCAATAACCGCTCCAATAGCACCTACAATACCAGCAACGATTAACCCGTTATTTAATATTTCCATTATTTTCACCTTCTCCACTATTAGTTTTAATACTTTGTTTTATTTCATCTTTAATTTCTTGAACACGATTCGATTCAGAATAACCACATGAAACAGATACACAGTGTTCACATTTCATTGATGGTAATTCACACCCAGCAGGTATAGGGGTTTTTTTATTAAGGTACATTCCAATTGCTAAAAACGCAAATAATCCAATCAATAATAAAATTACATATAGTTGTTGCATTTTAACCTAATAACCCAGCAAATCCCATAAATGCGATTGCCATGATTCCAGTCGTAATAAATGCAATTGGAGTACCTTTGAATGCTTCAGGAATATCAGAATTTTCAAGTCTTTCACGCATTGTGGAGAAAACATAAATAATAAGTGTATAGCCGATTGAAATACCTAAACTATAAACGATAACTTCTGGATATCCCCAATTTTTATTTTCTGGGGCAACAACTGTTAATGCTACACCTAACACTGCACAGTTAGTTGTTATAAGTGGTAAATAAATACCTAACATTTTATATATAAGTGGTGCTGCTTTTTTAATAAACATTTCAACAAATTGAACTACTCCTGAAATAACTAAAATATAAACGATCGTACGCATATAAATTAAATCATTTGGATATAAAATAAATTTATCAATAGTAAATGTTAAAAGAGATGAAGTTAAAATTACGAATATAACTGCTAACCCCATTCCGATGGCTGATTGACTCTTTTTAGAAACCCCAATATATGAACATATACCCAAAAATTGTGATAAAATAACATTTTGGATTAAAATAGACGAGATTCCCAATATAATTAAATTCATTTTTTTCCTCCTAACTACTTATTTTCCACAGTTTTTTTATTACGTTTTGCTACAATCACATTAATTAAAGCTAATAAGAATCCTAACGTTATAAAAGCACCTGGTGCTAAAATAAAGATAGTAGCTGGTTCAAATAAATTAAATGGTATAATATTAAATCCAAGTAACTCACCTGAGCCAAGAATTTCTCTTATTGAAGCTACTATTGCTATTGCTATAGTATATCCAAGACCCATACCTAATGCATCAATAGCAGAATCAACTACACCATTTTTACTTGCATATGCTTCTGCACGTCCTAAAACAACACAGTTTACTACGATTAACGGAATAAAAATTCCTAATTCTTCATACAAGCTGAATGTAAATGCATTCATTACCATATCAACAATTGTAACTAAAGTTGCTATAACAACGATATACGCAGGAATACGAATATCATTTGGTATTAACTTACGAATTAAAGAGATTAAGATGTTTGATAAAATAAGAACTACAGTAAAAGCTGCCCCCATACCTAATGCATTTAACAATGAAGTTGTAACACCTAGTACCGGACACATCCCAAGTATTAAAACAAATACTGGGTTTTCCTGAAAAATACCTTTTAATAGATTTTGTTTTTTTGTCATTTTCGTACTCCTCTCTACTTATTTTTTAAATTAGCATTAAAATAATCTAAAGCTGATTGAACACTATTCTTTACAGCAGTAGAACTAAATGTTGCTCCTGAAACTGAATCTATATCCTTATCAATTAATAACTTGGCAATATGACTTGTGTCTGTTATATTTAGAAAATAATTTATAAAATCAGGTTCTTCAACTCTTGAACCAACTCCTGGTGTTTCTCCTAACGCTAAATAGGATAATCCAACTACTTTACCTTCAGTATTAATACCTACTAATACAGTTAATTTCCCATTATAACTACCTGGAGCTAATACTTTTACAGCATATCCTAATAAATTACCAGCTGTATCTTTAATAATATAGTATTCTTTTAATTCTTCATAATCTTCATCAACAATACTTACTGTATTATTTGCATCATTTAAACTAAGTGGATCTATATTAGGGAAAATTTCTTTAATTCCTTTAGATAGCTTTTCAGCATTAGCGGCCTTAATTGGTTCAGCAGTAAATTCATTTACAACTCCTAAGATAAGTCCACTAAATGCTGAAATAATAAATAGTATTAATACTAATTGTATATATTTTTTCATTAGAATGAACCTCCTAATCTAAAACCTGCATAAATTGTTATTATTACGATTAATGCCACTGTAACGATCCAAAATACTATTTCTTTTACAGAAGTTCCTTTACGTTGTCCCATAAACGCATTATCGATTAATGGAGAGAACATATTCATTAATAATATTGCATACATAACGCCTTCAGGTGCATTTCCTAACATACGGATAGCAAATGTAATGATAGCAGCGTATACAGCAAATACTGCACGACCGCGATTTGTAATGGGTGAAGTAACTGGTTCAGTTGCCATAAATACGGCACCAAATAATAATCCACCAGATAACACTTGGAATAATGGAAAATAAATTGCGAGTGTTCCTAATCCATCACCTGTACTTAATCCAGTCATTAGAGCAACAGCCCAAGACATAACAAATACTAAACCTACATAAATAACTGGAACAAACCAGTTGATTGTTTTCTTAATTGATAAATAGATGAATGCTCCTATAATCCAGAATGATAAACTTTCACCTAATGCACTAGGATATAATCCTAAAAATAACTTCCAAAAAGATCCATAAATTGCTTTAAATGAAGAATATGATAATAAACCTTCATTAAGAGATCCTAAAGGTGAAGCTGAAGCAATAGCATCTGTTGAACTTCCAAAGATATTTGGAAATACTTCAGTATAATTAACTGCTCCACCTATCAATGAAGCGAAAGCAATTGTAATAAATGCACGACCGACTAAAGCCGGGTTGAAAATATTTTGCCCAACACCACCAAAAATTGTTTTACCAACTATTGTTGCTACGAAACCACCGATAAGTACTACGTAAAGTGGTGTTCCGATTGGTAAAGCTAAGGCATATAACATACCTGTAATTGAAGGGTATGTGGTAGCCATTATTCTAAACCAACCTGCGAAATCATTATATTTTTTACCTACAAAATACCACCAAATTGACTCAGCGGCAATACACGAGAAAACTCCCGTAAATAACACTAAAGCTGCTCTTAATGCAACGATTAAACCATCAGCAAAAGAAGCTCCTAATATTGTTGTTGCGAAAATGAATTGAATTAATACTGCAACTACAGCCATAGGGTATGTTGTAATTGGTAAGTCAAACATATACTTATGAGCTGAATTGCCACTATGTATATGTGGATGTGAATCTACTTGTATTTTTGCCATAACTATTCTCCTTCCCTAATCACTTACTTTTTAATTTTGTTTTTATTTCTAACTAAGAAATATGCTTTACCCTTTTTAATAGCATCATTAACACTGATGTGTGAAGGACAAACATATGCACATGTACCACAATTGATACATTCTGTAACATCTAATTTAACTAACAATTCTTCATTTTTATTTAATGAAGCGAATCTTAATAATGTAGGTTGTAATCCTGCAGGACAATGTCTAACGCAATTACCACAACGTACACAAGCTTGCTCATCTTTTTCAAAATGGAAATGATCATGTTCAGTAAAATGTAAAACGTTTAATAATACTTCTCCTACTGGTTGACCATGAGGAATTTGATATGTATGGAATCCAGGTAATACAACAATTCCATTTAATGCGCGTGTAATCACAAATTCTTCTTGTTTTTGTGCAACACCTGTCATTGGTCCACCAGCGATTATGCGTAAGTCACCTAAGTCTGTAGCTAAACCACCTGATAATTTAATTAAATCAGTTGATAATGTACCAATTCTCACTAAGTAATTTTTAGGATGTAGAATACCTTCACCTGTTACAGTTAGAATACGATCGATCACTGGTCTTCCATCACGAACTGCTTTTGAAACTGCTACTGCGGTACTAACGTTATTTACAATAACACCACATTCATTAGGATATTGTTTATATGAACGTTTTAATGTTCTATATACAACTTGTCTTTCCCATCCAGCAGGATATTCGTCAGGTAATTCTATAACTTTAATGTTTTCATGTTTGCTTGTTGCTTCTACTAATTTTGTAAATACTTCTTTTTTACCCTTTTTAATAACGATAATACCATTATTAGCACTAGCAGCTTTCATCATGATCACAAGCCCATCAACTACACGGTCTGTTTCTTCTAACATAACACGGTAATCAGATGTAACATAGGGTTCACATTCAGCACCATTTAAAATAACAGTATCGATATCTGCTTTATCTTTATATTTCAAATATGTTGGAAAACCAGCCCCACCAAGTCCTACAACTCCTGATTCAGACATGATATCCCATAATTTGGTATTATCTAATGTGTCTAAATTCTCAACTGGTTTACATTCATCTGATAAAGTATCTAAGAAGTCGTTTTTAATTTTAATACATACAAAAGGCAAACCTGTTCTATGTGTTTTCTTATCTGTAATACTAACTACTTCTCCACTAACTGTAGCATGTTTAACAATTGGTAATCCTTTTGCTTCAACACGTCTAGCAATTTTTTGACCTAATTTAACTTTATCTCCGGGTTTTACATATATTTCGAAGTCAGAACCTTTGATAGAAAGAGGTATAAAAACAAAATCAGGTGTTACAAATTTTTCTGAATGTAACACTGATGTATCATTTTTATGACCAGGTATATGTAAACCTTTATTAGCCTTAAATAGCTTCATCCTAACACTCCTTTATATAAAATACTATCCTCTTGAGATTATACCCCTTATAATAATTAAAGTAAATAAAAGTTAATTTTTTCACAAATAAAATAATGCATAATTCTTGATTTTTCTATAAAAATATAAAGTTATAAAAAAAAAGAAAAAATTGATCATAATACTATGATAAATTCTTTCTATAAGTTAAAATAATGACTTAATAGCTAAAATTAACAAAATAATCCCGCCAAACAAGTTAGCATATTTTCCAATCTTATTTTTAATCTTAAAGCCAATTGAAGCACCAATATAAGCAAGAACAAGTGTAATAAGACCAATTGAAAGAGAGGATGTTAATGTTTGTGAATTATCATTAGTCAATCGATAAGAAACACCTGCCGCAAAAGCATCAATACTAGTCGCAATTCCAAAGATCAGTAATAGTTTAGAAGTTAAATAACGATATTGTCCTGTTCGATCACATTTTCTTTTATTACAGTCTAGACCTAAACATACGTTATGGTGACAATTATTAGCATCTTCACTATACACTTCTTTAATCATTTTAATACCTAAAATCGCTAATAAAGCAGCGGCAATATAAGAATTAAAAGCTGTGTATTTGTGTCCAAACAGTGAAATTGATAAATAACCTAAAGTAAATAATCCTGCTTGAAAAATTCCAAACGTGAAAGCAATTTTCAGTCGATTACTTATATTTCTTGCTAAACCTGACATTCCAAGTGATATTGCTACCGCAAAAGCATCCATAGCTAAGGCAATTGACAACATTACAATAGTGATTATTTCCATTTTATTATCCCTTTCTTAAATAGAAAAGACTTTTAATATAAAAGCAAAAAAGCTTAAATATTAAAAGTCTCACCTGATAATAATATAATATCATGATAAAGCCAGGTTTAAAACCAGCATGTTGACTTTATCTTCCGTTAGGATGGCTACTCCCTTTTTAATACAACGTTTAAAGTATAAAATATTTGTCGTTATTTGTCAACATCCATTTTCAACAATTTTCGCCATTGTTTAGAAGTATAACCAACGATCATTCCGACAAACATTGTCGTTAATATCGTACCTATACC
This sequence comes from Haloplasmataceae bacterium, assembly GCA_029240795.1. Classification (GTDB taxonomy): domain Bacteria; phylum Bacillota_I; class Bacilli_A; order Haloplasmatales; family Haloplasmataceae; genus JARDZP01. The sequence goes on from JARDZP010000002.1 coordinate 45,619, forward strand.
AATATTATAAAATGGATGACCACCCATAATGCTGACAATAATCGCAATGATTAAAACCATAACTTCAGTCATGGTTTTAGAAACGGTATAGTTTAATTTGAATCTATGAACTAAACTAAGCATTAAGATATCTGGAGGAGTTGGTGGAAGTTTAGTTAAAACTAAAAGTGAAATTCCACTCCCTAAGAATAGTAATGCGATTGAAAAAATAATTAATTGTAGATATATATTTGTAGGAATATTGAATATTTCATACTCAAGGATACTAGAAAAAAAATCAATGAATTTTCCATTTATTAGGCTTGAAATTATGGCTAAATAACTTCTAAATGTAAACTTAAAAATTAATGAAATCGTAACAGTAACAATCCCAATTAGAAATACCCAAGTTCCTACAGATAAGGAAAATACCCATGTTCCAAGTGTTATAGTTGGCATGACATAACTTAAATTACTATGTAAGACATCCCATGCTCCTACACCAATTCCAGCTTTCAAATATAATGCGATGCCAAATCCCATCATTAATAAAGCAATAAAATAGTATACAATATTTTTAAATCTCATAAAATCACTCTTTTTCAAAAAATAAGATGCCTAATAATATTATCATACATTATTTCAAAAATAAAATAAAATTCAAAAAATAAAAATATTATTCAATATCAACATCACCAGTTATTGTGTCAATAGTAACACTATTTGTCGCATTTTTCCCGATAATTCCATCAACATCATTTTCCCTTTGAGTTCCAACAAAACTGTTTATTAGAGAAATATCACCTGTTGTAGTTTCAATCTTCACACTACTATTATCTATATTTTGTAAAAATACGTCTCCTGTAGTAGTACTTATATTTAATTCAAAGGTTTCTTCAACAGATACATCTATATCACCTGTAGTACTTTTAATATCATAATTACCGGATAAAAAGTTCGCATCTATATCACCGGTTGTCGTAGTTAAATTACCTTTATCTGTTGTAATTGTTTTCAAATAAACATCACCAGTTGTAGAATATATACCTAATTCGGCAAAATTTCTCTCACTTAGATTAATATCACCAGTTGCTGTATTTATATGAATCTTGTTACTATAATTAACAGGTAAATAAATATTGAGTTCAAGTTCTGATGAAAAAACAAATAATCCTATTGTTTGTGTTAAGGCTTTAATATCTAATTTATTATCATCTATAGAAGTAACTAATTCATTATCTATTTTATAAAATAAACCATTTAAGCTTCCCACTAAATTAATTTTAATTTCATTATTATCAGTATTAATAAAATTAATATCTGTTGTTGTTGTTTCGATGTTTATTTCTGTTACATTTTCGATATCTTCATATATTGCTTCTTTATTGATTTCATAATTATTTTTATTGATCGCTTTAACGCCACCCGTATTATATAAAATAATTCCTGAAGTAATGAATGATGCTAACATTATAATTAATAATATAATCACTGTTTTTTTAATCATTTTGATTTCTCCTATTTAAAATAATATTTAAATTTAATTTTAAATATTTAATCGTTAATTGATAAAATAATTTTATTAAATAACTAAATCCAATAATCCATAAAATACCAAATGCGATCAATCCAATTCCTGAGGTAATGAGTACTGCAGGATGAATCGATAGATAATTTTCTAAATTAGGAATAATATTTGCTAAGAAAGGTGCAATTATTAAAGCTATTCCTGAAATGGCGATTGCTATTCCAGAAACAAGTAGAGCGAACAGTGTTCCGACAATACCCATAAATGGTCCTAATACAAATACTAAATTTAAGAAACCTAATCCAAATATCGCAAGTAATGCACTAAAGGTATTTGTTAAATTATAAGATTGTTCAGCTTTGTTGATCATATGATTGGCATTTATTTCTTTTGCGATCACACTTGGATTTCCAAGTGAAGCCGCAATTTCACTTTCTTTTCGACCTTCTTTAATGCCTATTGTAAAATGTTCATTATAATCATAGAGTATATCGGCTCTTTCACTTTCAGGAATTTTAATGAGTTGACTTTTTAAACTATTTAAAAATTCATTTCTATTCAATTAATTCACCTTCTTTAATTATATTATTAACACCAGCTATAAATGTAATCCACTCTTGTTTTAATTCATTATAAAACAACTTTCCCGTTTTCGTTAGTTGATAATACTTTCTTGGAGGACCTTCTTGTGATTCTTCTAAATAGGTAGTCACAAAACCCTCACTCTTTAGTCTACTCAGAAGTGGATATATCGTCCCTTCGGAAATCGCAAAACTGTTTGAAATATCATGAACCAACTCATAACCATAACAGTTTTTTTTATGTAGTATTGCTAGTACACACAATTCTAATACACCTTTTTTAAATTGGATATTCAAAATCATCACCTCTTTGATTACATTGTAACACATAGTATCTTTTAATGCAAGGTACTAATTTAAAAATTATATTAAATTTTATAAATTACATTTACCTATTTTTACTAATAATTAATTAATGTAATTAAGGCAAAATAAAAGTGAATAACGAAAGGAAGAATTATTATGCAAAAAAATTATCCGGATCCAAATTTTTATCAAGATATACCTCCACAAAGTCAAAATCACCAACCTGGTTTTGAGTATGAAATGAATCCAAAACCAATATTCGAACATTCACTTTATAATAAAACCCACAGATTAAATCAAAAAGTAGCAATTATAACAGGTGGTGATTCAGGAATTGGAAGAGCTGTTTCCGTCGCATTTGCTATAGAAGGAGCAAGTGTAGTTATTGTTTATTATAATGAAAATCAAGATGCCATTGATACTAAAGAGATCATCGAAAAAAATAGTGGCGTTTGTACTTTAATAAAAGGTGATCTTAGTGAAGAAAAATTTTGTATAGATGTAATTGATAAAACAATAAAACAATTTAACCATCTAGACATTTTAGTTAATAATGCAGCATATCAATGTTCACAAAATGATATTACTCAAATTGATGCTAAACAACTTGAAAGAACCTTTAAAATTAATGTTTTTGCTCCATTCTACTTAATAAAAGCTGCAATGCCACACTTTAAAGCGGGTAGCTCTATTATAAATACAACATCTGTTACTGCTTATAAAGGTTCTGAGACATTACTAGATTATTCAAGCACAAAAGGTGCATTAACCTCATTAACACGATCACTTTCAAAAGGTTTAGCTCCCAAAGGAATAAGAGTAAATGCAGTAGCTCCAGGTCCAATTTGGACACCTTTTATTCCATCAACATCAGTTGCTGATCAAATACCTCAATTTGGTAAAGACACTCCCATGGGTAGACCTGGACAACCCGTTGAATTAGCTGGCGCATATGTTTATTTAGCATCTGATGATGCCTCATATGTTTCAGGACAAACTATCCATGTTAATGGAGGAGACATCGTAAATGGCTAATAAATTAAGTAATCATATATTATAAAGTAAAAGAACAGGTCATACCAATTTTGATATGACCTGTTCTTTGTTCTACTTAAGAAAAATTTTAAAGATTTCAAATGGTTTATCGGTTGAATCATCAAAGTCAGCTGCTGCTTCTAGACCTATTTTCGCAATATCTTCAGCTGTTAAATGATCTTGATCATACACAGCGTGCATTGCACCTAACGCATATCTAAAGCCACTACCATATGAATAAAATTTCGCATATTCTTCTACGTACCGGTATGAATCAATTCCAAAAATGCCAGAAGCATTTGCGATTAAACATTCAAATTGTGAAGTTTCGTAATCATCTTCTTGGTCACCTTCAGGTCTAATAAAATATTCATCTTTTAATGCTTTATGTAATTTATTCGCTACACCAAAGATATCTTCAATTGACTTAAACTTAGGTTTTTCTTCTAATTTAGTAAAATAATTTTTTAGTACTTGATTAGTTACCGCATTACCACATGTAGCAATATACGTATCATTTAACTTTATTATTTTTGAAAAATTTTTTACCATTTGCGATTTTATTTTTGTTGATCCGTACACAGTTAATGTATCAGCACCAATCACAATTTGATTTTCTTTTCTTACTACCACAATTGTTGACATATTATCACCTTTTTACATATAAAATAAAAACTTGTAGCTTTATTATAAACCACAAGTTATTTTTATTCAACATAATCATTTTAGATTACTTTAATCTTATTCTTTCCCATCTTCTTAAATACGAATAAGGATTAAAACTCCACTCTTTCCTTCCATCAAATTTATAAAAACCATAATGTAAATGTGGTGGAAACTTCCCACTTGTCCCTTCTTTACCATATCCTGTTGAACCGACATAACCAATGACTTGCCCAGGTTCAACAATATCACCTAATTTCAAATCTTTAGAGTAATAATTTAAGTGTGCATAATATTGATAAGTATTATACATATCACGAATTCCCATTCGATATCCACCATAATTATTCCACCCCATTATTTCTATCACACCATAGGAAGTAGACACTACAGGTGTACCATAAAACGCAAAAATATCGACTCCTTCATGACTTCTTGCTCCACCCCATGATCTACCAGTTCCAAAGTTATTTGAATAATCAGCACGATAGTGTTTAGGGATAGGGAATACTCTTTTTGAAAGTTCAATTGATTCATATTTACTAAATAAACTAGAGATTTGATAGATAATTTGTATACCTTTTTCGGAATTATAATAATCCATCAAAGTCTTCTTTAGATATTCTTCATCGTTACCATTTTGAGTTACATAATTTAAAATAGTAGCTAATCGGTCAAGGGGATTTGTTCGGTCTGCATAGCCATCATCGTCACCATCAATGCCAATACCATAAAAAAGTTCGATAGTATAGGGATTACGATCTTCCTTAAAAGGATTGTTGAAGCCACTCCAACGTTTTGGTTCAATACAAATTGAAATAACTTCTTCTTCTTTAGGACAATAATCCCGATAATTTTTAGTATTACGCTCGTATTGATCAATAGCTCCAACAATATACCAAGGTATACCTGATCTTACCGAATACTCTCGATATAAATCCATTCTATAACTTAGTTGATCTTTTACTCTATTCTCTTCAGCATGAATGGCTAATGACGATAAACACATAAATAAAATTAATAAGATTAAAAATCCAATCTTTTTTTTCATACTTTTCACTCCACTTTTATTTTAAACTTTCTTAGTTTTATTATTTGAAAATTTAAGTGTTTTCAAACAGAAATAAATTTAAGAAAATTATGGAATTTAAAAATAAATTATAATCTATTTTTTTAAAAAGTAGTTAAAGAAATAGTAATATAATATAAAAATTAATATAATACAATGAACGGAGAGAGAAATATGAAAAAATTAATACAATGGTTAAAAGCTAATAAAGTGACTTTGTCGGGACTAATTACACTTTTAGTTTTCTTCCTTGATGAAGTATTTAACTGTATCGGTTTTAATCAAATGCCAGATGGATTATATTATTTTATTATTACAGCTTTATATGTATTTGTAGGCTATTCAATTAAAGGTAGAGGAATGGAAACAATTAAGCAATATGAAGAAATTATGAAAAGCAAAGCAAATTTAAAATCAAAAAAATCATTAATAGAATTCATACTATACTTATTTGAAATCCTATTTATAAAAGAAACACCAACAGATAAGACAAATGAGAAAATAATAGAAAAAAAAGACGACCCTAAATAATTAACAAAAATAGATGGCACAGCCATCTATTTTTTATTAAATATATTTTCATAATCAAGTTTGATTCAGAAACAAATTTATCTCATTTTTTGATCATTTAAAATAATTCTGTTTTCTTGGCACAAATATCTTGGTTTCTTTTCCATTATCTTGTACTAAAGCCTCATTTGGCAATTTAATGAGTGTATATACTTGAAAATAATCTCCTGCAGCACTTGCAAAATTTAGAATTTCAACAATATAAAGGCTCAAAAAGAAATATGTTGGTAAAAAGTTCATCAGTAGTATTAATGCAGCTCCAATTTTAACAACTGGTGCTAAAGCTATAATGATAAAACTTATCTTATTAAAATATACATTACTTCCAGTGCATAGAAAAGGTAATCGAATAAAGAAAGTTGGTTTTGACTTCGATAGAATTCTAATAAACAGTCCATGTGTTAATTCATGTAATGCCATATAGATTATACACATAAATACTGTGATTAGAATCGTTAGCCCTGAACTCCAACTGGTATTTAGTGGAAAATTTAACCATTTTGCCAACCCAATCATAAGAGCAACTACTAAAACAGCTAATATTTGGATAAAAATATTTGTTTTTTTATCCATCTTTAAATTGATTTTTTTATGAAATACATAATATGACGGTAAATATATATTGTTTTTTAAAAACCTATTATTCACTTATTCCTTATATATTCAAATAACAGTTAATTTGAATAAATCTCCTCTCAATTATTATTTTTTTCATTCCCGTTAATACTTTTCATTATATCATGGAAATCTAATTTAATTATCTTTATTTAAATATATTTAAAAATTTAATGAATAGAGGTCTAGTTTAAATAATATTTTTATGGTAAATTTCATTTATTTTAGGCATTTCAGTCAATTTAAAATTAGATGAGTTTATCTTATATGAAAATGAACCATCTAGTTCTCTTTTTTCAGGATTAGTAAAGTATAATTCAGAAATACCTTTGACTACTACACCTAATAAACTAGTAACTTTAATTCTTATTTTGATTTTTGAAAAATCATTTAATTGTTCTGGATTAAAAAAAACACTTTCTTTAGAAAATATTACATTCATAATAGTATTATTACGATGAGTAAACTCATTATATAAAATAAAAGACTGGGCATCTTTTTGTGATTCAAGTGGAATAAACCGATAACTCAAACCATTTCTTTCAAACTTCATTGTTTCAAACGCTATATCAGCTACTACTTTTCCTTCTAATAATTTAAATGGTATTCTAAGTGTAATAAAATAATATTTACTAGGATTATCAATGATATCATTAAGCGATAAATTTTCATCCATCATATGAAATAACGTTGTTTTTTTTGAAGTAAATCGTTCAATATAACGAGGTGATTCGTTATAAATTAACATGCGATCAAAAAACTCAATGATCGAGTAATTAGTTGAAGCAAATTGCAACTCCCGAAATAGTTCTGCGCGTTTATTGGCATCATCGTTTGCTTTTCGAGCGGTGCGATTATGTATATAGATTAAATAACTAAACGTTGAAGTAGAACCAAATGAAGCATACGCAACAATTAAAGTCGCAATCCGAATACCAATCACATTAAACATTGTTTCTAGTTGATCACCGTATATTAATGAAAAAAATGAAATGATAAATACTAATGCACTTACCATTATTAAAATTAATAAAACTTCAAACTTATTGTTTCTCATAACTCATCCATCCCCATTTATAGTAATTATTATTATAATCTAAAATCTCGTTAGTTACAATTAAAATGAAAGGGATAATCAATTTTGATTATCCAATAAAAATTTATCTATGACAATTTTCACTATATAAGTAATTATATAAGTTTGCATGTCGTAATTCGTCAGTGATTATTTCGGTAATCATATTAATATGAATACGATTTTGCATCGCAAATAGTATTTGACGATATCTTTGAACAGCAGCTAGTTCACCTTTTAAAGCTCTTGTAATACCTTCACAAAATGATTTTGGTGTTACAAAATTACTCATTAAAGCTTGAGTTAAGACTTGATTTGTCAATTGATAATAAATTGTTCTAAACATTTTATTATGTTTCATTTCATCGTCTCTAATTCCTACTATAATTTCTTTAACTTCATGAGTTGGAGCTAAACTAATTAAATAATTGTAAAATAATTCATCTTCTCTTTCGCCCTCAACTGCTCCTTTTATTAATTCTAATGCATTATTTAAATTTTGTGGATATGTATATATATCTAATTGACTCAACATCAATTCCTGGTCATTACGTAAATTATAAAATGGATAATATTCCAAAATATCCCTCCTTCCTAATTTATATATTATATGCTTAAAATATGTTACTGTTATTAGTTAATTCAAAGCATAGTTTTGAAATATAATGCAATTCTATAAATAAGGAGGAATTTATATGAATAATTTAACTCAAAAAGAAATATTTTTACTTAACGATCAAAAAGGGCATGAAGAATTATGTATTAAAAAGTATGCAAAATATGCATCAGAAGCACAAGATCAAGTTTTAAAAACAATGTTTACAAAACATGGTTCGCAAGAAGAACAACATTTAAATACATTAAATCAAATTTTAGGTGGAAAAGTACCTAATACGAACCAAAGTCAACAACAACGAAATCAACAAACACAATTTACAAGCCAACCAGGCAATTACATTCAACAAGATGTTGATTTATGTTATGATTTATTAGCCACAGAAAAGTATGTATCATCTTCTTATAATATCGCTATTTTTGAATTTAATGATCACAATATTCGTCAAGCATTAAATCATATTCAAAAAGAAGAACAAGAACATGGTGAAGATTTATTTAATTACTTAAGTGGTGTAGGAGCTTATAAAGTTCAATAAAAGGAAAAGGATAATCAAATTTTTGATTATCCTTTAAAATTTAATTAGAAATTAGAATCATCGACACTGTCAAGGTATTCAACAATTTTTGGCATAATAGCTTTAATACATCCGTCTTCAAATGGATTTTTTAAACCAGCTTGTTTTACTAATTCAACAAATGATTTACTTCCGCCTGTTTGACATAATTTAATATAACTTTGCCAAGCCTCATCATGATTTTCTTGATCTTTAACCCAATATTGTAAAGCACAAACTTGTGCTAATGTGTAATCAATATAATAGAAAGGACTTGAGAAGATATGTCCTTGTCTAAACCAATAGCCGCCTCTTTCTAAGAAATCATTACCTTCATAATCTTTATAAGGTAAATATTTTCTTTCGATTTCGCGCCATTTTGCTTTTCTTTGATTAGGCGTTGCTTCTGGATTTTCATAAACAAAGTGTTGGAATTCATCAACAGTTACACCATAAGGAATGAAAGTAATTGCGCCAGCTAAATGAGAGAATTTATATTTTGGTTCATCTTCTTTAAAGAATAAGTTCATCCATGGCCAAGCAAAAAATTCCATACTCATTGAATGAATTTCACAAGCTTCAAGTGTTGGCCATAAATATTCGGGAACTTCATATTTACGACTAGAATAAACTTGGAATGCATGACCTGCTTCATGAGTTAAGACATCAACATCTCCACTAGTACCATTAAAATTAGAGAAAATAAATGGTGATTTATAGTCATTAATATATGTACAATAACCTCCACCTTGTTTACCTTTTTTAGAAATTAAGTCTAAAAGTCCGTTATCAACCATATAATTAAAGAATTCATCAGTTTCTTTAGATAATTCTTTATACATTTTTTTCGCTTTTTCAATTAAGAATGGTTCATCACCTTTAGGTTTCGCATTACCAGTTAGATATTCAAGTGGTAAATCGTAATATTTAAGATCATTGACACCTAAACGTTTCTTTTGTTTATCAACTAATTTTCCGGCAACAGGTACTAAATCCTCATAAACTTGATTACGATAATTCGCAACCATTTTTGAATCATAGTCAGTGCGGTTAAAACGTGCATAACCTAAATCAACGAAGTTATTAAAGCCTAATTTTTTAGCGATAACTGTCCGTACTTTTACCATTTCGTCATAAATACGATCAATTTCAGCTTCGTTATCTGTAAAGAATTTAGTAGTTGCGATTTGTGCTGCTTTTCTTACTTCACGATCTTTTGATTGTGAAAATGGAGTCATTTGTGATAAGTTTCTTTCTTCACCTTCAAACATAATTTTTGCTGAAGACACTAATTTACCATATTGACTTACTAATTTATTCTCTTTTTGTAAATCTTCAATAATAACAGGTGAGAATGTTTTTAATGTAATTTCAGCTAAATCAAATAAATGTTTACCCCATTTAGCTTCTAAATCTTTTCTAAATTTGGAATTAACTAAAGCTTTATAATATTTACTAATTAATTCTTGGTATTTAGGTGATATTTCGTCTATAAAATCATTTTCTTTATCATAAAATTCATCGGTTGTATCAATTGAATGACGAATTGAAACAAGGGTCGCTTGAGTTTCAAAATAATTTCTAATTTCAATTATTTCTTTCATAGCTAAGTCTTGTTTTTCAAAACTTTTGGCGTTAGAAAAATGTTCTAGTAATCCATTAAATTTTTCCCCAACTTCTTCAAAATTGGGTCTTTCGTATTTAAATTCTTTAAATCCCATTTTTTTCCTCCTTGATAATTTAATTTATTATAATCTTCATTCCATCTTATGTCAATAATAAGGCTGTAATACTAGCAAATTCATCATTCCAGAAATAGTGTGATGATTTGATACAAGTATAGTATATGATTATTAATTATTATTTAAAATAAAAAAGCCTAAATTACACTAAGTAATTTAGGTTTAAATTTATATTAATCTAATTCTTCTTCAATAACACCTTTATGATTTCTTCTACGTTCAAGTTCAGTTAAAAATCTTTTTCTTAAACGAATATCGACTGGTGTAACTTCAACTAACTCATCATCATTTATGAATTCTAGAGCTTCTTCAATTGTAAATGTTCTTGCAGTAGATAAACGCATAGCTTCATCAGTACCTGAAGAACGCATATTAGACATTTTTTTATTTTTACATGCATTAACAGTTAAATCATTATTACGGTTATTCATACCTACAATCATACCTTCGTATAATTTAGTTCCTGGAGTAACGAATAATATTCCTCTTTCACTGATATTGAAAAGACCATAGGTCATTGCTTCACCAGTTTCTTTAGAGATTAATGCTCCATTTGCTCTTTGTGGTATTTCACCTTTATAATCATCATATCCTTCGATATGTCTTATTAAAGTTCCTTCTCCACGTGTATCATTAATAAATTCACTTCTAAATCCGATTAATCCTCTAGTAGGTACATTATATTCAATTCTAGAATATCCATTTTCGATATTCATTGTAATCATAGTACCTTTTCTTAAAGTTAATTTAGTAATAATTGTTCCACTATAGTGATCAGGAGAAATCGTAATTACACGTTCAATTGGTTCTTGAATTTTTCCATTATGTCTATGTAAAATAACTTCTGGTTTTGATATAGCTAGTTCGAATCCTTCTCTACGCATATTTTCAATTAAAATAGATAGATGAAGTTCACCACGACCTGAAACTTTATATCCTTCAACATCATCAAGAGGTTCTACTCTTAACCCTACGTTTACTTCAAGTTCTTTTTCTAATCTTGATTTTAAATGTCTAGTAGTTAAAAATTTACCAGATTTACCAGCAAACGGTGACTTATTAACTAAAAAGTTCATTGATAGTGTTGGTTCTTCAATTTTAATTAATTCCATTGGTTGAACATTAAATTCATCACAAATTGTTTCACCAATTGAAATATCACTAATACCAGAAAGAACAACAATGTCACCACTAACAGCTTCTTTTACAGAAACACGTTTTAAACCATTATAGACAAAGACTTGAGATATTTTTTGTTTAACGATCTTACCATCATGTCTAGAAACAGATACAATTTGTCCTTCTTTAATTTTACCTTTATAAATACGCCCAATTCCAAGTCTACCAATGTAATCATCATATCCTAGTGTTGATACTTGCATTTGCAAGGGTTCATTAGTTAAATCTGGGTATGGTTGTACATGTTTGATAATTGTTTCAAATAATGGAGCGATACTATTACTATCATCTTCCATTTCATATTTAACAATTCCTTCACGAGCTACACCATATAAAATTGGGAAGTTTAATTGTTCATCATTTGCCTTTAAATCGACGAATAAGTCAAATACTAAGTCAACAACTTCCTCAGCACGTTGATCTTTCTTATCAATTTTATTAATTAATAAAATTGGTCTTAATCCTAATTCTAATGATTTATGTAAAACAAAGCGTGTTTGAGGCATTGGTCCTTCGCTAGAGTCAACTAACAAAACAACAGTATCTACTGTTTTAATGATTCTTTCAACTTCAGAAGAAAAATCGGCATGCCCAGGTGTATCTACTATATTTATTTTATAGTCTTTATACATAATTGAACAGTTTTTAGAATAGATAGTAATGCCTCTTTCTCTTTCTAAGTCGTTACTATCCATTACCTGTTCTACAACATCTTCATTTTCGCGAAAAACACCACTTTGCGATAAAAAAGCGTCGACAAGTGTTGATTTACCAGCATCAACATGGGCAATTACCGCAATGTTGATTATTTTACTTTTATTTTCCATTAAGCTACCACCTTTTTTTAAGTCCACATTACATTTTAAACTTATATTATAATAATTACAACATTTATTTACACAAAAACGCTTTTATTATATTTTTTACATATTTAACAATTTAAATTATAAATTAGTTAAAAATAATAATGGAAAAAAATGAAAATTTTATTAAAATAAAATTAAATTTATGAATTTATCAAATAATATAAAGCAAATATAAAAAAAATGAAAATTTTTTCAATAAAAGTTGAGAATTATGAAAAAATAGATTAAAATTAAAATGTTATAAAATTAAAAAAATGAAAGGTTGATATTTAATGGGAAGAGCATTTGAAGTACGTAAAGCATCTATGGCTAAAACTAATGCTGTAAAAACTAAAATTTATTCTCGCTATGGGAAAGAAATTTATTTAGCAGCTAAAGCAGGAGTTCCTGACCCGGATATGAATCTTACTTTAAAAAGAGTAATCGAGAAAGCCAAAAAGGCTCAAGTACCCAGTGATATTATAAAACGTAATATTGACAAAGCAAGTAGTGGAGCTGGTGAATCATACACAGCAGTAAGATATGAAGGCTTTGGTCCTGGTGCAGCAACAATCATCGTGGACTGCTTAACAGATAATGTAAATCGTACAGTTGGTGATGTTCGTAATTGTTTTACGAAAACAAAAAATAAAATGGGTGTCAGTGGTTCAGTATCATTTATGTTTAATAATATTTCAATTGTAAGTTTTAGCGGCTTAAACGAAGAAGAAGTTTTAGAAGCCTTAGTAACAGCTGAAGTTGATGTTAATGATATTGAAGTCGAAGAAGACACAGTAACACTTTATGGTGCTGCGACAGACCTTCATAAAATTAGAGGAGCTATTGAAACTTTTAAACCAGAAATCGAAATTGATATCGATGAAATCACAATGCTTCCAATGAACTATACTAAACTTGAAGGTGAAGAATTAGAAAACTTCAATCGTTTATTAACTATGTTAGATGAACTTGATGATGTTCAAGAAGTTTATCATAATGTTGAATTAGAATAATAAAAATTAAGAGATGCAAAAAATTGCATCTCTTTTATTTTTTATGATACTTCTCTTAAATTTTCAAACTCTAAATGATGAGGGTTTTCATTACTAAAGTCTGTAATATAATTTAGTATACAGTTTCGGACATGATGTCACTTTTACCTTGGTACCGTAATACAGCAAAGCAAGCATATGGTGCAACTTTTTAAGAATAGTATTAATATAAGCCAGTAGGTCTTAAAATACTTTAAGGACCCCTCGGAGGTGGCCATGGCCACTCGCTAATGTGTGCTAAAAATAAATTTTCAGGAACATTTAGATTTTCTTCTTTAAATTTACAGTACTTTAATCAGTTATCTTATTGAATTTTAACGAATGTAACTCTTTTTTCATCATATTCAGCTAAACTATACTTCTTAACTACTTGATCATAAAAGTCTTCAAATTCGATTTTTGGAACTTGATAATATCGAATAAGGGGTTATGACTTTTTATATTTCTTCATCCCCACGCCCACCTGCGATAAACACATCACAAATATAAACATCATCTACTGTTAATTTATAAGGTCCAGCTGAACTTTTAGGAGTCAAAAAAGTAAACAACTCCCCTCTTTTTATTTCCACAACTTCATCACAAAATTAAATTTTCACAATAGAGCTATTACTACTCCCCCAAATAGGAATGTTTCAATTTCGTTGTAAAAATTGCTGCTCATTTTAAACTCATGATTTTCTCCCTTTATAAAAATATTCTTTATACATTTATTATTTTATAATATAATTAAATATAATTCAAATAATAAAAAAGATTAATATATAAAAATAGGAGTGAGAATATGGGATTTTATGAAGAAATTTCCAAATATTATGATTATATCTTTCCAACTGGTAATGAGCAAATAAAGTTTATTATAAATTCAACTAACAAAGAAAATAAAAAAATTCTTGATATTGCCTGTGGTTCAGGTGGTTATGCGGTAGAACTGGCAAAACAAGGATTTATATTATCAGCTGTTGATTTAGATCAAACAATGATTAACTTAACAAAAGGAAAAGCTAAAGGTTTAAATATTACTCTAAAAACATATTTAGCTGATATGCTTAATATCGATATTATTGAAGATTCTAAGTTTAATGTGATATACTGTATTGGTAATTCATTAGCACATTTAAATGATTTAATTGAAGTAAATACTTTTCTTAAAAAAACCTATGGGCTTCTAGCTGATGAGGGTTATTTAATTGTCCAAATCATCAATTTTGACCGGGTATTAGAAAAAGGAATCAGTGAGTTACCGACAATTACTAATAATGAAATTGGTTTAACATTTGAAAGAAAGTATATTCACAAAGAAAATAAAATTTTATTTAATACAATCCTTAAAGTAAATGACAAACTATTAGATAATAATATTCCTTTATTACCAATAAAAAGTGATGAGATATTAAAATTACTTTCAAATAATAACTATCAAGATATTGAAACATTTGGTGACTTTAAACAAACAAAATATGATCCTTTAGAATCCTATCATCTCGTCATAAAGGCAAAAAAGAAATAAAATAACTATAAAAAGATTACTTCTTTATCAGGTTCTTCCTTAAGTTAGGGTATTGTATTAATGATAAATGGCTATTCGCTTGATTTTCGAATAGCCATTATTGTTTATACAATTTTTAACTTCAACAAGGTCAGTTATCCAATTTCAAGATATTTCCTTAAAGTTCCCTTTAATGTTTACTATTTTATTTTTATTGGTACATAATAATCCATTTGCTCATATCCGAGAGCTTTACTAGCTGATGGTGGAGTAGGGATATTGCCTAAATATGTACGAGAGGAATCTTCCTCAAAACAGCTTTTTTCTTTAATGAAATTTTTTATCACACTGATCACTTCGGTAGAATCATTTCCATCTATTTCAGAAGCAACAGCATATAAGCCACCAGGGAAGTCTATAATATGGAAATCATCTGGTACATTCATTCCGTCGTCGTACATGTAATACCATACAAATCCTCCTTTCTCACTGTCAAACCACATAAAATCTTTAGGAAACATTTTTCTTGGCAAAGTACTGAACCATTCATTAAATTGTTCAAGTTTACCATCACCAAACATACCACATGGAGAGGATACCATTTTACAAGTAGGGATTTCATAAATACGAACATTTTCCATTTCATTCTCCTTATAAATTAATTATAATAGCGTAATTTTTATCTTGTTAGTTTTATTATAATTTTTCAACAAGAAAAGTAAATAAAAACTAACTATATAATAAAAAATTAGCTTTTTAAGTATCCTCCTTATGCTAAGGTATTATATGAATGATAAATGGCTATTCGTTTGATATCGAATAGCCTTTATTTATTATACAATTTTTAACCGATTATTTATTCAAATAGGACTGTTATCCAAAGTCAAGAAAGAACCCTTTATCAAAGTAATCTTTTTAAATATTTTAAGTAATCAATAACAACTTCAAAATACATAGATGCAATCATGTTATCTATTTAAATGATAAATCCATCTTCAACTCTTTCTATTGTTAAAAGTTCATTTCTAGTACCTGTTTTACTTAATGCATATACATTACATGCTTTATATTTAGTTGGAAAAAAAAGTGAGCCATAAATTTGTTCAATTCGTACCGGACCAGTACCTACATCTTTTAAAACATGTCCTTTCCCAAACCTTGATCATTAACACATTCACCAATCGTTGTTATTAAAATTGGTAACACTTTTTATATATAAATTATGGTATTCAAATATTTACAATAATAAGAGTGACTACTTGATAGGGAGCAGTTCACAGGAGGTATAATTTCTATTTTTGATTTTTAATCCATTTTCATCACATCATTTTTTATTGATTTATTAGCACTATCTAAACATTTTTACCAACCGGAAAAGAAAAGATCCCAGTGGTTAACCCGAGCTCAGTCTTTGTAAGGTTTTGTTATTTAAAATAATGAGTCATTTTATATTTTGTTGTTCAATTGATGTAATACTATTCCAATATTTTTATCATATTCTTTCTTATCTGATAAATTAAATGATAATAAAATCTTACTTCTTTTCAAATAATAAATCTCAACACTCTTACTATCATCATTTTCTAAAAAGGTATTGTAAATTATTTTTCGTTTTTCTAATGACATTATTAATCGAACAAACTGCTTTTCATTAGAATCGTTAAGAAAATATATCTTAAATCTATCAACTATCTTGTCTTTAGGATAAAATTTCGCAACATTACTGTGACCAAGCCATCCTGACCAAGAATTTTCAATTTTAAAATCATTTATCTTTACTGTTTGTTTTATTACGTCACTTTTTTTCATATCAATAAACTCTAAAATTGCTAGTCCATAATGTAAGAATATAGCTAGTAAGAAATAAACAACAGTAAATAAAATGGTAAATAAAACATACTGTCCATTTTCATAAATGAGACAAAAGTATAAAAGCCAAATCAATCCCAATAACACTAAATCAATTGTAAAAGCTCTTATTGCTTCTTTAAAATACGCCTGTATATTGCCTTTAGCAAATTCGTTCTTGAAATTATTTACCATGTAGTCCACCTTATATATTCTTTCATATTTCCTCCCAAACTGAAATTTATTATAAATTAACTTAAATAAAGCAATACCGCTTCATGATTTTCTGCTGCTTTATTATAAAAGTTCACTAATAATACATAGTATTCAATCAAATATTCTAAATCTTCTTCTTCATCCCAAACATCAGGATAAATATGTTTTTTTATAAACTTCTTAGGATTATATTTTTTCTTTAATTTATCAATACTTATCTTATTCAAATATCTCGCCAATACAACCACTTGATCAATTGTTAAATAACGGGCAGGTCCATAACCTATTTCATCACCAATTGCGGTTCCACCCAATACAGCATTAAATAATGGTTTTCTCCCACGCCATACTTTTCCATTTAATAAATAGTGAATACCGTGCCACGCTTTGTCAATATCAAAAAAACTTTCATCGTAGTGATCATCATCAGGATATATTATATCTTCAATGAATGATGGATCAAGGATAATTTTATTTAAATCGTGTTGCGTGATTCTTTTGTAACAACCTACCATTGACATATTTATCCCACCTTTTTTTTATATCATATTATAACATATTTAATATCTTTTAATGTAAAAACATGCGAAATATGTTGACATATTTTTACTTTTTTTATATTGACAATTTACAAGCGATAAATGATAATAAACTTGAAGTCTGAATGAGGAGAAGTTATATGGAAAATCCTAATAAAAATATTAGGTTAAGAAGAGTTGTAAGTATTGGGGGATTTATAACACTTATTTTACTATTGGTTGTATTTGGAAGTATAAGTTACGTTATGAATGGACCAATCAATATGATTAATACATTTATAAATACTGCTTATGATTTATTAATAACTACCGTCTTTAAAATTATGGCTATTACGGTTATAGTTGGTGCACTAGGAGCTTTTTTATCTGAATTTGGTGTAGTCGCAATATTAAATAAAATGTTGTCATATGTTATGAAACCTATTTACAATTTACCCGGTGCTGCTGCACTAGGTGTTGTTACTACATTTCTATCAGATAACCCTGCAATCCTAACTCTCGCTAAAGAAAAAGACTTTCGAAAATATTTCAAGAAATATCAACTACCTGCATTAACAAATCTTGGAACTGCTTATGGAATGGGGCTCATTGTTATTACAGTAATGATATCATTATCATCTATGGCTAATCAAAATTTCTTTTTACCTGCAATGGTTGGTTTAGTTGGTGCCATTATTGGTAGTATTATTAGTGTTCGACTCATGTTACATTATTCAAAAAAATTATATGGAGATGAAGAATTAAACATTGTAGATGATTCACAATATGATTTTCTACAATATCGTGAAATAAGGCAGGGTACTTTTTTACAACGAGCCCTTGATTCAATTCTTGAAGGTGGCAAGTCTGGAGTTGAAATGGGTATGGCGATTATTCCTGGTGTTTTAATAATTTGTTCAATAGTAATGATTCTTACAAACGGTCCTGGTCCTAATGGGTATACCGGTACAGCCTATGAAGGTGTCGAGCTATTACCTTTGATTGCTGAAAGATTTCAATTTATCATTCAACCGCTATTTGGTTTTTCAAGTCCCGAGGCCATCGCATTTCCAATTACATCCATTGGCGCAGTAGGAGCAGCACTTACATTATTACCTGATTTCATTGAAAATAACCTAATTGGTGCTAGAGATATTGCTGTATTTACTGCGATTGGTATGTGTTGGAGTGGTTACTTAAGTACTCACGTTGCCATGATGGATCAATTAGACTCTAGAGAATTAACTGGTAAAGCAATTTTAAGTCATACCATAGGTGGGGTAGTTGCTGGTATTGCGGCTAATTTAATTTATTCGCTTGTTACAATGCTTTTCTAAAAAGGAGAGTAACCTAAATGGCTACAGAAACATTCATTTATACCTTTCTGATCAACTCTTTCGTTTATTAAAAACAATCACAAACTAAAAAACATTCTGTTCAGTTTAAGGGTTATTTTGTTTTAAAATGGAGCAAAATAACCCTTAAAATCTCATATAAAAACTCAAACCATTTTTTAACATAAAAAAACTGGGGTGTATCTGGTTAAAGTATTAGTATAGTAAAAATAAAAAAAATATTATTCTTTCTATGCAAATTGTATTTTATCTTAAACTATCCTATATTATAAATAAATTATAAAAATAGTCTTCTATAATACTATTTAAATTAATTATTTAAAGTGCTATAATTAAATAAGTCAATTTATGGAAAATAATAGTATATAAGATTAATATTATTTTTGGGAGGTAAAATGAAAATTACAGTAGGCCAATTTAATGATTCTTTCCAACCGGTAATGGATGGTGTCGCTAATACAGTACGTAATTATGCTTATTGGTTAAATATAAAATGTGGTAAATGTTACGTTGTTACACCAAAATATCCAAAGTTTATCGATCAAGAAGAATTTGAAGTTATAAGATATGCATCAACTAAATTACCATTTCGACCACCATATCGATTAGGAATGCCTTTTTTTGATTATAAATCTAAAAAAATACTACAAGAAATTGATTTTGATATCGTTCATGCACATTCACCTTTTAGTTCTGGTCAAATGGCTTTAAAATTAGCTAAAAAGAAAAATATACCTATTGTCGCTACTTTTCATTCTAAATTCTATGATGATTTTAAACAAGCATTAAAAAGTGATATTTTGGCACAATTTATGGTAAATCGGGTAATTGCCTTTTATAATCAAGTTGATTATGTTTGGACTGTTAATGAAAGTACCGCAAATACATTAAAGGAATATGGCTTTAAAGGTAATATAGAAGTCATGTCAAACGGGACTGAATTTGATGATCATATTGATTTCAATGAAAATATTGATTACATGAAAACAAATTACAATGTGAATGAAAATGAATTAGTTTTTTTATTTGTAGGTCAACATATTTTACAAAAAAACATTAAACTAATTATCGAGTCATTAGCAATTCTAAAAAAAGAAAATATAAAATTTAAAATGATCTTCGTAGGCGAAGGTTATGCAAAAAATGAACTCATAAAACTCTCTGAAGATTTAAATTTAATGAATGAAGTAAGTTTTATGGGTAAAATCATTGATCGAACATTACTTAAACGCTTTTTTGCGAGAGCTGATTTATTCTTATTCCCTTCAGTATATGATAATGCCCCAATAGTTACAAGAGAAGCAGCTGCACTATGCACTCCTTCAATCGTAATTAAGGGTTCAAATGCGGCAGAAGGTATCATTGATGGTGTGAATGGTTACACTTGTGAAAATGATGTAGTTGTCTTCGCTAATAAAATTAAACAAATATCCCTTGATAAAAACAAATTAAAAGAAACTGGACTGAACGCTAAAAATACAATTGCGGTAACATGGGAAAGTATTGTAAACAAAGTAGA
>JARDZP010000029.1 GCA_029240795.1 Haloplasmataceae bacterium
TGAATGGTGTGTTTCCAAGTTTACTTAATTGTTCAGTAATTTTTTTGTTGTCAATCATTTGATTTTTGCTTTCTTCAATCATAAATTCAATTTCATCATCAATCCTATTTCCTAAGTTATCCGTTACTTTAATTTTAGGTTTTTGATTAATGAATAAATCAACTTCAATGTTTATTGGAATAATTTGTAACATCGAACCTATTAACCTAGCTTTATCTTCAAGTACTGCGTCAGTTGTTTTATATACTTCTGTATTTTTATTTATACTAACGGGTACATCTAATATGACAAGGTCATTTGCTTTAGCTTGTTTAGTTTCTTTATTGTTAACTATAAGCTTAGATACTGTCATTCCTACTTCAGTATTATCAAAATAAATGCCATCATTTAGATTTAAATCATGAGTTAATTTAACTTTAAGCTTATTATTATCACAACTTACAACTTTTCCAATGAGTAATCCAGTATTATTGTTTTTATCTAAATTTATAAACTCGTTTCCTTTTTCATTAAAAAGAAAACCCTTAGTAAATTTACGGTTAAAAATTTGTGTTATATCACTTATATCTTCTTCAGAAATAAAAACTTTTTTATGTTCGTAATAATAATCAATAGCTTTTCGATATGCATTAACGACGATTGCCACATACTCAGGGCTTTTCATTCTTCCTTCGATCTTTAATGATTTAATCCCGGATTCTATAATTTTATCAATATTTTCAATCGTATTTAAGTCTTTAGGACTTAATAAATACTTTTTGTTTTCTATTGTTTCATCATTAACCTTTAAACTATACCTTCTTCGACAAGGTTGTGCACATTTACCTCTATTACCACTACGTCCACCGATTAACCCACTCATTAAACATTGACCTGAATAACAAACACAAATTGCTCCGTGCACAAATACTTCTACGTCAATGCCAGTTTCATCTACAATTCTTTTAATTTGAGTTATTGTATTTTCTCTTGCTAAAACTACTCTGTTTATCCCTTTAGCTTTAAGAAATTTTACTGCATCCAAATTGTGAATTGTCATTTGTGTACTCGCATGAATCTCTAAATCAGGAAATTTACTTCTAATAATTTCCATTAATCCTAAGTCTTGGACAATAATGGCATCAACATCATTTTGATAAAGAAATTTAACATAATTAAAAATATTTTTCATTTCATGATCATAAGTTATTGTATTTAGAGTTACATAAATCTTTACATTATACAAATGGGCAAACTTTATAGCCTCAATCATTTCATCATTATCAAAATTTTTGGCAAAAGCTCTTGCTCCAAATCCACTACCACCAAGATAAACAGCATTAGCCCCGGCTGCAACACCGGCTTTTAATGCTTCAAATGAACCTGCAGGGGCTAATAATTCAACTTTATTCATATCATCAATTCTTTCTTTTTATTATCCAATTATTTTATCAGCAAAGAAACCTATCACAAATGATAATGCTGCTACACCTAAACTAATACTTACCATTTCTAGGAATCGTTTTTTAAATGAATAATCTTTAGCTACTGAAATATAGTAATTAAATATAAATATTATAAAAACAACGACACTAATTGTAATAGCTAAAGATATTAATACATTATCAACTAAAAAATAAGGTAAAATCATAAAAATAACCGCAAAAACATATGCAATCCCTGTATATAAAGCAGATTTTAAGGCATAGCTATGACTTCCTTCCTGTTTAGTCGATAAATACTCAGAACTAGCCATAGATAATGATGCAGCTATACCAGTAATCAAACCTGCAAGTCCTACTTTTTCAGCTTCACCAAATGCTAATGTCAATCCCGCTAATGTACCTGTTAATTCCACTAATGCGTCATTTAAACCAAGAACAATTGAACCTATATATTTTAGTTTTTCCTCGTCTAGTGAATCTATTAGTGCTAATTCATGTTTTGCTTCATCTTCTATTATTGATTCAAGGCCTTCTACTTTACCAAGTAACTCTTTATATAGATATTGTGTTTTAATTTCACCTTTCTCCATTAATTTTGAGCCAAAGGTTAATCCAAATATTCTTGATATACTGAAAAAAAACCATACCTTTAATCGACTTGGTTTAACTTTTCTTTTTGTGACATTTTCCCAAAATTGATAATGTCCTAATTCATCTTGTGCAATTTGTTTTAAGACATCTTTATTGTGTTGATCTTTCTGCTTTTTAGCTAATTTAGTATAAATCACATAATCATTAATTTCACTTTGTTGTAATGCTAATAGATTCTTTATATGTTTTTCTATCATTAATTTCACTCCTTTAGTAAATACCTATAGAGTATTTTAACATATTATCACTATGAAAACAAAAAAACTGTTCCATTTTAAACAGTTTCTTCATTTAATTGATCTTAAGACCCTAAATATTGATTTAAAATTGTTTTAGCATTTAATAAATTATCAAGGACACCATTAGTCAAGTTATAATTATTAACAATGCTATTCTTCTCCAATGAACCGTCACTTGAATAAAGATTTGTATTATTAGCGGTAATAATAATTTTTTTACAATTTATCTTATATCCTTTATTAGTCATGACTACAACATTATTTTTATTATCAATACTATAAAATACAACTTCTGTTTGAGAATATACTCTTACTTTTTTCTTTTTAAGAAACTTAAATAATTCTTTTACTAATTTGAATTTATTAATTGAAATACCAAAGTCATAATATATCTCTGAGAATAGTTGAAAACTATTTACCCCTCTTTCTGTTTTATAACTAATATTGGGATTTCTTGAATAATTAATTTTATCCTTTAACTTTTTATTCACATCATCTAATTCATATACAATACCCAGTATCTCTTTAAACAAATCCATTTTATTAGATTCATTTACTGAATTGTATTTATTTAGATTGTAGCATTCACTTTCTATCAACTGGTCCGTATTTTTGTGATAATGAATTATATCTTTATCGATAACTACTGTGTTAATATTTTTTTCAGAGAATTCATATGCTGTTAATACACTTGATAAATTATTACCAATTATTAAAACACCAGTATCAATATCCTTTTTTAATGAAGTATAATTACGTTTAAAAAGTGATTTTAACATTTTTTATTCCCTCCTTATATATTAATTAATTTCATTATGAGGAAATATCTTAACTTTTTATTTAAATAATATATTTTTTATTATATTTACCCTTTTTTATTGAAATTTATTATTTATATAGTGATGGTAACATCTCAAAAAAACTATATTTCCTTTCAGCAAAAAAAGTATCTTGAATAGATACTTTTTTTGTTTTTATATAATCAATTAAATTTATTTTAGCTCCAAATTAACCAAATTAAAATATAACCTACTGTAACCGCAGCTAAAGTGAACGGAATACTTATTTTCATAAATTGCTTAGCACTAACTTCATAACCATCTTTACGTAAAATACCTAAAGCGGTGATATTAGCTGAAGCTCCAATTGGAGTTAAGTTTCCTCCTAATGTTGATCCTGTTAATAAACCAAAGTATAAAATATATGGGTCCATGTTTAATTTAGTTGCTATAGCAGCTGTTACTGGTAACATTGTTGCCACATATGGAATATTATCAATAAATGCAGAGAATATAACTGAAGCCCATACTATAAGTGTAAATATAACAAATTTATTGTCGCTAATTTTAACGAATAAATTACCGATTTCATTAACAACTCCAGCTTCTGTGATTCCTCCTATTACTAAAAATAATCCTGCTAAAAGAAGTATTGTAAAATAGTCTATTTCCTTTAATGATTTTTTAACAATATTAAATTCCTTGGTTCTAATTAAATTTACAACTAGACCTATGATAAATAAGGAAAGACAAATAATACCATTTTTAAGGTTATCTACGTATCGTACATTCATAAATGATGCCATGATTAATAATACTATCATCCCTAAAAGAAGTATAGTAGGGAAATAATCCTTAACCACAGTTCTTTCCATAACAGTTACTGGTTGATTCTCTTTTCTAAAAATATAAAGTAGAACAAAAGTTGAAACTATTGCACCAGCTTGTACAATCCAGAACATTCCAGGTTTACCTTGATAAAAGAAGAAATCAAAAAATGTTAGGTCTGCATGGCTTCCAAGAATAATTGATGTTGTATCCCCTACTAATGTAGCAGCCCCTTGTAAGTTAGATGAAATTGCAATTGCAATTATACTTAGCACTGGTGAAATCTTCAGTTTCTTAGCGATTGTTAATGCTACTGGTGCAACCATTAGTACAGTTGCTACGTTATCAACAAAAGCTGAAATAATTCCAGCAAATAATGATAAAGAGATAATTGCCCATTTAACATTTGGTGTTTTACTTATTATTAGATCTGCTAACAATGCAGGCATTTTAGATTCAATAAATAGTGATACAATCCCCATTGTACCAGCAATCATTAAAATTACATTCCAATCTAAATATTCACCAAATCCTTTTCCAAAAGGTAAAATACCAGACACTAAAAATATTAGTGCTGAAATAAGCGCAATATAGGCTCGATATTTTGGTAAAAGTAATAATAGTAAATAAGTGAATGCAAATATAACAAGTGCTATAATTGTAATAGTTTCCATTAGATTCTCCTCTTTTAATTATTAATATTTTAAAAAATAGAATAAATAGTAATTAAAAAAGACTTCTACTGCATTAAGCAATAAAAGTCTCGCCAATAACTCACGTCATGATAAAACCAGGACAAGTCCGGTTGTTGATTTTATCTTCATAAAAATTTTTATGATGGCTACTCCCTTTTACTAATGATATTTTACTATGGATTCTAGATAAAAGCAATATTTTGTTAACGCTTTTGTTATTTTATAATTAATTAATTTCATATTAGTAAAAAAGGTTTATTTTATAAAAAGATCATTTTTCTTAACTTTAAGTGGAAATAAACTACCAAAATATGTAAAAAACCCTAGTAAAGAATTTGAAATTAAGCCATCAATAATTTCATACTTATTTAATAGGTAAAGTATAAACATCATAAAAGAAGAGGCTATTAATATTTTCAATAAAATTTTAAAATTAATTTTGAGATCCATTGTAGTTAGAAATATTATTAAGACTATTAAAATAAACAAACTTATTATTGAGCTTATTGGCGCTCCAATAATACCATAATTACTAATTAAGATAATATTCATTATATACTTTATAATAATACCTAACAAAATTATTAAGGTTATTTTTTTTGTATCTTTTATAATTGACGTCAAAGTTAAAAATATCGCATATAGGAAAATAACTATTGCGTTAATTTGTAAAGTAAACGTTAATTTATTATCATTAAATAATAAAATATTTAGGTCCTCAGACACAAAGATTATACCTACTGTAGCTGGTAAAGCTAATAGAATAATCATTGTTAATAATTTACCATACTCTTCTTTGGTTTTTATATGTGGTAAAAAACTTGAAAGTAATGGTGATACAAAAAACAATGCAGTCTGGATTAAAGGCAAGCCCCTGTCGTAAATACCTTTTAATATCATCGCTTCATTTTTTTCTATTGACTTAGATAAAGTGTTGATGATTGTTAAACTGTCAACTAATTGCAAAATAATAAGAACAGATGAACTTATTAATAAAAATATTCCTCTTTTAAAAATAGAAATACCTATATTAAATTCAAAATATTTTAAATTAATGTTTCGATAGTCAATCCTCATTAATAAGTAGATAGTTGAAATGAACATTCCTATACCAAATCCAAGAAAACTGAACTTAGCTACATCATAGATATCATTTATTTCATTATTACTAAATTGATATAAAATAAAAAGAATAAAGCAGACCCTAAATAATTGTTCAATTATTTGTGATGTACCAACTTTATTTATTAAATGAGGGTTTGCGAATAAATATCCTCTAATTATAGAGACTACCGGAATGAGAAGTAAGACAGGAATTACTGGATAAAACAATTGACTTAAATTAATGTCATTAAAAATCATTCCTAAATTTTTATTAGATATAAGGATTAATAAAGAAATAATTAAACCCATCATTAACAATAATATAAATATCGAACTCAGTATTTTTTTTACATTGGTTTTTGTGGTTAGTTTCTCACTTATAGCAAGTGGAAAGGCAAATGTTGCCATAGAAACAAACAATGAATAAAAAGGATATAATTGCTGATAGATATAAAATCCCTTATCACCAGTTATATTCTGATAAGGAATTTTATAAATAACAGAAAGTATTTTCACAAAAAAAGACGCAAATGTTAGTAAAAAGGCGCCTTTAACTAATTTTAATTTCATTTAATCACCTATTTTTTACTCACATGATTAATAGCTTCTTTGACACTACTTACAACAAAACTTGCATAACTTTTCACTTCATCATTTGCCTCATTCATAACATAACTATTTTTTGTTAATTCAAACATTGAAATATCATTATGTGAATCACCTATGACAACAATATCTTCTAGAGATATATTATTTAACATACATAATTTGTTAATCGCATTACCTTTTGAATTAACGACATGAGTTATATCTAGCGTATAACTGCTTGATATATAAGAGACAATGTGACTTGGTAATACTGTGTCCAAGTACTTTTTTATTTTAATATTTTCATCTTTATACGCCCATATAGAAATTGTTACGATATTTTGTTGATCGAGCTCGTTTTTAATATTTCGATTTTCATGATACTTAATATATTTTTGTGTTTTTTCAAATTCAATGACTAAAGGTAGTCTTTCCTCTACAATATACGAATTAGGAGTTTGATAAAAGGTAATAACATTAAAACTTGTTAATTCATTAAGAATTTTCTTAACATCTAACATTTCTAGTTCAACTTGATGTACAAGTTGATCATTATGATCAAAAACCACACCGCCATTTTGCGATACTCTAAATCCATTAAAACCATAATTGTCTAAAATACTTTTAACTTCATAATCTAATCTTCCTGTAGCTATCGAAATAGAATATCCATTTCTTTCTGCTTCCTTCAAAGCATTTATATCTTCTTCATCAATATAAGTCGATTCTTTTAACAGTGTCCCATCTAAATCACAAAAAATATGCTTATTTATCATATATACTCTCCTCGTATATTAATGTTACAATTATACGATACAACTAAAACAATGTAAATATAGAAAAATAAAAATGCCCACGAATGGGCATATTTTATTAACCTTCAAGATATTTTCCAATAAAGGATGAAGCTGTTTTAACGCTTGATATATCAACTTCATTTATGTCTTTATTCGTATCAGTTGCTAGAACAATTACTGCTCCAACGCAATCTCCATTGCTTAATATTGGCTGAACAACATAATCATGATGTTCTTTTTTATCTTCAGATATTTCTAACTCTACATTTTCTCGTTCAACTTTTGTAGTACGATTGTTCATAAACTTTTCAAGTTGATCGCTAATTTTCTTTTGAACATATTTTTTCTTTAGATTTGCTGTAGCAGCAACAATTGTATCTCGGTCACATATGATTATATCTTTTTGAATTGCCATATATAGAGCATCTGCATATTGTTGAGAAAATTCACTTAGGTCTTCAACAGGCGAATATTTCTTTAAAATAACATCACCCGCATTGTCAACATATATTTCTAAAGAATCTCCTTCTCTAATACGCAAGTTACGACGAATCTCCTTAGGTATTACAACTCTACCTAAATCATCTATTCTACGTACAACACCAGTAGCTTTCATTAATCAAAACCTCGCTTTCGTAATTGTCTTGCTACATATATTTTTGTCTTATTTTGTATAATTATTCATTTTTTTACATTATTCGACTATGGATAATTTTAACAAATAGTTTTTTTGCAAGAACTAGATAATTTTCTTTTAATCGAGGTTTATCGATGTATATAAACATCTGATTATGTAGGTATTTAAAATTTATATTACTTGATATTTCATTTGCTGCCATAAATAAATCTTCACCATTTAAGTTTTTACTAGCCTCTTCGCTAAATTGAAATTCAACATTGGTTTTTGTTTCTAATATTTTTATAACTCCTAAATCTTGACAACAACTCTTAATAAAAGCAAAATTTAACAGGTTTTCAACTGGTTCTGGAAATTCTGAGAATCGATCAATTAATTCGTTTTGTATTTCAATTAGGTCATCTTCAGAATTTAACTGCTTTATTTTTTTATACATTTCTATTTTAATTGATTCATCAGAAATATAGTTTGTGGGAATATAAGCATCTTGTAAAATACGGATCTCTATATCCTTATCATTCTTAAATTGTTCACTGAAATCAGCTACTACGTTTCGATTTTCAGCAATCGCT
Organism: Haloplasmataceae bacterium; assembly: GCA_029240795.1. Taxonomy (GTDB): domain Bacteria; phylum Bacillota_I; class Bacilli_A; order Haloplasmatales; family Haloplasmataceae; genus JARDZP01. Next base: position 8,315 of record JARDZP010000029.1, read on the forward strand.
TCTTTTAATAATTTTGAATACAATTCAAATCCGACTGAATCAATGAAGCCATATTGTTGAGCACCAAGTAAGTCTCCTGCACCACGAATCGCTAAATCTTGTTTTGCGATTTTAAAGCCTGACCCTAATTCAGTAAATTCTTTAATTGCTTGTAATCGTTTATTGGCTACCTCAGATAATACTTTTCGTTTAGGATACATCATATAAGCATATGCAATTTTATCACTTCTACCCACTCGACCACGGATTTGATATAATTGTGATAATCCTAATTTATCCGCATCTGCGATAATTAAAGTATTAGCATTTGCAATATCTATACCGGTTTCAATAATGGTGGTACATACTAAAACATCGTATTCCTTTTTCAAAAAAGAAAACATCGTCTTTTCAAGTTTGTCTTTTGTCATTTGGCCATGTGCAAAAGTAATTTTAGCATCTGGAATTAGCTCCTGAATTTTTACTGCTTTGCTTTCAATATCTTCAACGTGATTATACAAATAAAATATTTGTCCTTTACGGGCTAATTCTCTTTCTATTGCTTCTTTTATGACTGTCTCATTTTCTTCTAATACATATGTCTGAACTGGATAACGATTAGCCGGAGGTGTTTCTAATAAGGACAACGATCTTACACCAATTAAAGACATTTGTAATGTCCGTGGGATTGGTGTTGCAGTTAAGGTTAAAACATCGACATTAACTTTTAAAGCTTTAATTCTTTCTTTATGTTCAACTCCGAATCGTTGCTCTTCATCTACTATAAGTAAACCTAAATCATTGAATACGATGTCTTTTGATAATAATCTATGAGTACCTATTACAATATCTATTTGACCTTTTTTAATTTTTTTTATAATTTCAGTTTGATCTTTTATACTCACAAAACGATTTAGTAATGCGATATTTATTGGAAAATTACTAAAGCGTTCTAAAAAGTTATTATAATGTTGTTGCGTCAGTATTGTGGTTGGAGCTAAATAAGCAACCTGCTTATTATCCATTACAGCTTTAAATGCTGCTCGCATTGCAACCTCAGTTTTTCCATAACCTACATCTCCACATAAAAGTCTATCCATAGGTTTTATCGATTCCATATCTTCTTTAACTTCTACAACAGCTTGTAATTGATCTTGCGTTTCAACATAGATAAAATTTTCTTCAAATTGGCTCTGTTCAGGTGTGTCTGGTGAATAGGCAAAACCTTGCGCCTTTTCTCTTTCAGCATATAATTTAATTAATTTATCAGCAATATCCTTAATTGTTGTTCTTACTTTATGTTTAGTCTTAGCCCATTCTGTTCCGCCAATTTTATTTATTTTTGGTTTTGTACCCTCATTACCGACATACCTTTGAATTAAATTTATATTTTCAACGGGTACATATAACTTATCTTCACCTTTATAGGCTATTTGTAAAAAATCTTTATGGATATTATTTGTTTCTAAAGTTTGAATTCCTAGGTATTGTCCTATTCCATGATCATAATGTACGACATAATCTCCAACACGAAGTTCATCTAAATCTTTAATTTTTGAAGCATCTTTAATAGTGCTACGATACTTAACAACTTTATTTACCTTTTTATATAATTCATTAGCGGTTATAAATTTAATATTTTCGGTTATCAGTTCAAAACCATCTGCAATATTACTTCTGATTAGGTTAACTTTATTTTCAATAATTTGATCTTTTTCACCAATAACAGCATAACTGATATTATTTTCTTCTAAATTTTCACTAAAATAAGAGATTTGTGTTTTGGTAGGAAAACAAATGCAATATGTTTTAATATCTATATACCGTTTGATTTCATCGTATAAATCATTTAAATTTCCATAATAATTTTCAATTATTCTACTATTGAAACTTAAATTATCCGTTAATTTAATATCTTTCATAAATGAAGTATGTTCCTGAATAAACAATTGATTGCTTTCATAATCAAGCAAATCATTTATATTAAAATAATGATTGGGAATAAAAACGGTCTTATTATCTTCAAGTAATTCTGTATTAAATTGGTTATATTCAATATTAAAGTTATCAAATCCATTTATTATGGAGTTATAATCTAAATATACAATCAGTCCATCTTCAAAATAATCAAAAATAGAAGCACAATCATTATAAAAATAACTAATATATTTGTGAATTCGCGTTAAATCACTATAATTTTCTATATCGTTTAAATCACGAGTCAAATATTCTTTTAATATATCAATCGTATGTGATTTTTTATTTTTTACTTTTTCCGTAAACTCTGAATGTAATTTTTCAATAACACGATTTTTTATTTCATCACTGTATATTAATTCAAATATAGGCGTAATTTTAATTTCATTAGTCATATTGATCGTTCTTTGAGTTTTTTCATCAAACAAACGAATTGAATCAATCTCGTCGTCAAAAAATTCAATACGATATGGACGTTCTTCTGTAAATGGGAAAATGTCAATAATCCCACCACGGATGGCAATCTCGCCTTGACCTTCTACAACATTGCTCCGTTTATATCCCATATAGATACATTTTTTAATGAGTTCATCAAAATTTATATTATCACCATTTTTTAAATTGATAATGCTATTTTTCATAACATCTTTAGGAGGAAGTTTTCGAATAGCGCCTATTGTATGAGTTACAATAATTCCTTTTTGATTTTCTATTAAGTTAACTATTGAACTTATTCTTTCTTGACGAAATTCATTGCTTGACGCTAACATTTCCGCAGATATAAATTCATCCATAGGAAAAAAATGCACATGCTCCTCGCCTAGCACCTGCAATAATTTATCGTAAGCTTTTTGAGCTTGAAATAAATTAGGCGTTACAACCATAATATTGTTCTTACCATTTAAATACAAATCTGCTAATAACACAGAAGACAAATTTTCATTTACATTGGTAAGTAACATTTTCTTTTTTTTAGACTTTAGTTTATTATGTAAATCCTTTGTTAAAAATAAATCATTTACATAACTTATGACTGTATCCATACTAAAAAACTCCCTTTAGTTGTACTTATTCATAACATAATTAATATCGTTTTTTATCCATTCATCTATCGCATTTAAACTTATAGATGTTGCATCAATTATGTTTTTCCATTGTTCTTTTGTGAATCTGCCTAAAACATAATCTACAACTGGAATTCTTTCATCTCGATCTATTCCTACTTTTAATCTATGAAAGTTTTCGGAATTTAGACAACTTATTATAGATTTAATACCTTTATGACCACCAGCACTACCCTTTTGTTTTAATCTAATCTTACCTGCTGGTAAGTCTAAATCATCATAAATGATCAAAATATTTTCAGTTTTTATATCATAAAATTGTTTAACTGCTAAAACAGCTTCACCAGATAGATTCATATAAGTTGTTGGTTTAAGCAGTAATACTTGTTCATTGCCAATAATTATTTTTGTCAATTCACCTTTAAATTTTGATTTAGTAAATATGACTTTTTCACTGTTTGCATATTCATCAATCATAATAAACCCGATGTTATGTCTAGTATTTTCATATTCTTTACCAGGATTACCTAATCCAACTATAAGTTTCATAATTTGTCACCTCTTATTGCTATCATTATATTTTATTACAAATTTATAAAAGATAAAAGCGAAATTTGTGAAAAACACAAAAAAGATGACTTTAACTAAAGCCATCAATTTATTTTGATCATTTATAAATTGTTGATTGTATTAAATAGTTCACTAACTGATTCATCATGAATTATATTCATAATACCTTGACCAAATAAATTACCAACAGAAAGTTGTACAATTTTTGGTGTTAATTTATCTTCAGATAAATGAATTGTATTTGTTACAACACATTCTTTAATTGATGATTCTTCAATTCTTTCATTAGCTGGATATGAGAAGATTGCATGTGTACACGCAGAATACACTTCAAGTGCACCACGCTCTTTTATTGCATTAGCAGCATTCACAATACTTCCTGCAGTATCAATCATATCATCAATGATGATTGCAATTTTATTATCAACTTCACCGATAATATTCATTACTTCACTAATATTTGGACGCGGACGTCTTTTATCAATAATCGCAATTGGTGCATTTAAATATTCTGCTAACTTTCTTGCACGTGTTGTTCCACCATGGTCTGGTGATACAACGACAATTTCTTGTTGAAAGTTTTTGTTCTTAAAGTATTGAGCAATAATCGGCATTGCTAAAAAGTTATCAATTGGAATATTGAAGAAACCTTGAATTTGTACTGCATGTAAATCCATAGTTAAAACTCGAGATGCTCCAGCTGCTTGTAATAAATCTGCAACCAATTTTGCAGAGATGGGTTGACGTGCCTTAGCTTTTCTATCTTGTCTAGAATAACCGTAATACGGCATAATAACGTTAATTGTTTTAGCTGATGCGCGTTTTAATGCATCAATCATTATTAATACTTCCATTAAATTTTCATTAACTGGACTATTTGTAGATTGTACAACGAAAACATCATGTCCTCTTACTGTTTCAAATATATCAATACTAACTTCACCATCTGCAAATCTTTTAACTTCACATTGAGATAGTGGAATACCGGTATAAGATGATATTTCTTTTGCTAGTTGTATATTTGATGATAAAGAAAATAGCTTAACTTTTTTTTGATCTATATACATAAACAAACCTCCAAGTATTTTTACCACATATATTCTACAATTTATTGCAGAATAAAGCAAACGATGAAAACGTTATTTTTTATATTTATTCGCATAGCCAGGCTTATTTGTTTGTTTTTCACGTGCAATAGCTAATGCATCGTTAGGAACATCCTCAGTTATTGTCGACCCAGCAGCAATATAAGCATTATCACCAATATTTATTGGTGCAACTAAATTAGAGTTACAACCAACAAATACATTATTTCCTATAACAGTTTTAAATTTACTTTTACCGTCATAATTTACAGTAATTGTTCCACACCCCATATTTACTTTACTTCCTACTTCAGCGTCACCAATATAAGCTAAATGGGCTGCATTACTATTATTACCAAAGTGAGTATTTTTGATTTCCACAAAATTACCGATTCTTACACCATCACCTATAACAGTATGATTTCTAAAATGAGCAAAAGGTCCTACAGTCGTATTATTTCCTATTGTACTATCTGATATTACAGATTCTCTAACTTTTACCTGATCACCGATTACAATATTTTCCAAATTTGTATTTGGACCAATAATGCAATTTTTACCAATAGTATTATTTCCAAATAAAACACAACCTGGATAAATAATAGTATCACTTTCAATTTTAGTATCCACAGAAATATATGTATTATCAGGATCGATTATGGTAACTCCTTTAAGCATATGCATATTATTTATACGACGTTTAAGAATTAAATTTGCGTTTGCTAAAGCAATCCGATCATTTATACCAATTGTTTCACTAAAATCTTCAGTAGTATATCCTAATACTTTTCCATTACTATTTTTAATTATTTCAATTACATCAGTTAGATAATATTCATTTTGAAAATTATTATTTTTAACATTTTTTAAGGCAGTAAATAATTTCTGATTATTAAAACAATACGTGCCTGTATTTATTTCTTTAATAAGTCTTTCAGTATTATTTGTATCTTTATGTTCTACAATTTTTAGAACTTCGTTATGATCATCTCTTACAATACGACCATATCCTGAAGGATTGTCAATAATTGCTGTTAAAATTGTTGCATCAGCATGATTATTAGCATGATAAGTTAATAAATTATTAATCGTTTCTGTTGTAATGAGTGGAGTATCACCACATATAACAATTGTTATACCATCATCATTTTTTAATAAAGGTTCTGCCATCATAACAGCATGACCTGTACCTAATTGTTCACTTTGTAATACAAATTCTACATTATCATTTAATACTTTTTTTACTTCTTCTGCTCCATGTCCTACTACAACGATCTTTCTATTTATATTAGCATTATCTAAATTATCTACAACATGCTTTATCAATGGTTTACCCAAAACACAATGTAATACCTTATATAATTCCGATTTCATTCTAGTACCTTTACCCGCAGCTAAAATTATCGCATTATTCATCCATATCGCCTTCCATTCATTTAATTATATTATTATTATAATCAAAATCACATAAAAAAGATATATAAAAAATAAAAACAACCTCATTTTGAGGTTGTTTAAATATACTATTCTTGGCTATTATAAGCTTCAATAACCGTTTGTTCAATAGATTCCCTTAATTCCTTAGATATTGGATGGCACACATCTCTAAATTCACCCAGTGTGTTTTTTTTGCTTGGCATAGCAACAAACAATCCATTTTTCCCTTCAATTAATCTAAGTTCATGAATTACAAAGCATTCATCAAAAGTAATCGTAGCAACCGCTTTTAATCGGTTTTTGTTTTCAATTTTTTTAACTCTAACATTTGTTACTTCCATCGTAATTCCCCTCACTTTAATGTAATCAAATAACCGTGTACTACACATTATTAATTATAACACAAATGTAAGGGTTTACAATAATAAAATGTAAAATTTTGGGTTTTTTACTATCCCAATGTTCTAATCGCAAACAATTCATATTTTCGATGATCTAAACTATTAATTATATTCATTGCTTTATTTTCTTTTCTAGTCAACGCAAAAACTGTCGGACCACTTCCGCTCATAAGTACCGCATCAACTCCAAGATTTAATAATTTGTCTTTAATTTCTTTAACTTCTGGATATAATCTAAAAGTAACTTGCTCAAGTGAATTTCCGATAGATTGACATAATTTTAGATAATTTTGTTCTTTTACTGCACTGATCACATCTTGTACATTAGGGTGTTCAATTTCATTGATTTTAATATTCTCGAAAATTTCTTTGGTTGATACGCCAAAAATTGGTTTGACTAAAATTACCCAACAACGAGGAACTCGTTGTAATGGCGTTAGGATTTCTCCTCTTCCTTCAGCAATAGCGGTTTTATTATATAAACAAAAAGGTACATCTGACCCGATACTTTGACCTATTTCAATCATCTCTGATAATGATAAATTTAACTTAAACATTTTATTTAAAGCTCTAATAGTAGCTGCAGCATCAGAACTTCCTCCTGCTAACCCCGCAGCAACAGGAATATGTTTTTGAATAAAGATTCTAACACCAGAGTTTATCTTATACTTTTCTTTAATTAACTTAGTTACTTTATAAACCAAATTTCTTTCATCATTAGGTAAATAATGTTTGTTGCTACTTAATACAATCTTATCTTCATCTATTTTTTCAAATGTTAATCGATCAAATAAATCTATAGTTGTCATAACCATATGTAAATTATGATAATTATCTTCTCGCTTATTTATTACATTAAGTGCTAAATTAATTTTTGCAGGAGCTTTTTCAATAATCATAAAATCCTCCGATAATAAAAATAAATGTATTAAACTAATACATTTATTATTATATTAAATATTCACTTAACAAATCAATATATTTTTAATAATACAGTGTTCTCATCGTACCAAAACTCTCAATTCCGCCAATTCCTTCATTTTTATTACTCGTTTTCTCAATAGCTTCATATACCTTAATTAGTTCATTGATACTTGTTGAACTACACTTTATTGCTATTATTGCTGGATCTAATGATTGAATATTCACTCGACTAGGAGAACTTGCAAAATTTGCACCTGCACCTATCAACGCTTCAAAATGAGATTGACAAGCACCTGCAATTATAATCGGTTGATTTAAAACAGGATAGTGACTTCTAATTAAATTAATTGCTTCAACAAAGTATTTTGTATTACGATAGTTATCAATGAGTTCTTTATCACTTTTATTGTAAGCATCATGGCCAGTAATTACAACAATATCCGGCTTTAAAAATTTAATATATTTCAAAATAATTTTTGGCATATCTTTTTCTTTAATTTCAATTCCAACAGCATATATACCAACCTTTTGATACAAATCTAAGCATTTACGCATGTATTTTTCATCACCATCAATATGTAGTATCTTCCCAGTCAGAAATTTTTTGCGGTTTTTTTTTACTACTTGATTAGTGATGTCTTCAATCACATCATCTTCCTTTTTGTCTTCCCTTAATAAAACCTCATCATCTATTATTTTTAGGTCATCTAACGGGGAATCTGCTACTAGACGAATTGTTTTACCTACTATAGTAGCAATATTATCATTTATTTCAACAATTTCAAAAATTATATCAAAATTATATGATATTCTACCTACCATATCTCCAATATTAAACATAACTATCACCTATACTATACTATGATAATAGTTAGAGATATTTACAACTATTATAAAAAAATTGGTCATCTAGACCAATTTTATTGTTACAAAATATTTTAACTTTTTATTTTCAATATTTTCATTTTCAATTATATTCAACTTGCCGATTATTTTAGCAGCTATCTCGAAATGACACAGAGATATTCCAAGATCAATGCGATTCATTTCTTCTATGAATTGTTTCATAATCAAATTATTTTTTACTCGAAATAATTGGATCTTATCATTCGTTTCAAAATGGTATCGCCAAGGTTGTGAATTAACACTTGATGGAGCAATTCTTACCAATTCCATTATGTCACGATTTTGATCACTTAATTCTCCTGTATAGATTTCTTCTAAACTTTTACGTTTAAACTGTTTTATATCTTTTCTAAAAATTTCACTATTCATTGGATTTCCAAATGCTATAACTGCCACAGGAGTTAATTCCTTATCAAGTTTAAGATAGCCTTTAAACAAATTCTTTTTAATACCGCCACCAATCCAGCAAGTGGCTATATCCATTTCGGTAAGTTTGAGAACAATATTTTCTAATAAGTAGCCAATGTTTTCATAACATTCATCTTTAAGTTCAGTACTAGCAACAATATAATGTGGTGAATATACCTTTCCATAACTTCCTACAATTCCGCCAATGATGTTTTGAAATGATTTCCCATCACTAACTACATCTATTTGATATTTAATATTAAATAATGGTTTTTGAGCTTTAATAATATCTTCAATCTCTAAAATTTTTAATACACTTAGTGATTCAGACTTATATTCTCTGACTGATAATCTCTTAATGAGCGTCTCTCTTTTCATATATCTCTAAACCTCAATATTATCTGGATCTGAGAAATATCTTTTCGCAGTATTCAGTTTTCTAATTATTTGCATATCATCATCACTTAGTTCAAAATCAAATACATTAAAGTTATCTATAATTCTTTCAGGAGTAACTGATTTCGGAATCATTATAATATTTCGTTGTATTCCCCAACGAACTATAATATTTACAATACTCTTATTATATTTTTTTGCTAATAGTTGCAACTCCTCAATTTCAAAGGCTTCGCCTCGAATAAGCGGTGAATAAGATGTTAAAAAAATCCCGCTTTCTTCACAATGTTGTTGTAATCTATATTGTTGTAAACGGGGATGTAGTTCAATTTGATTAATAGTTGGAATCACACGGCAATTTTTTAATAAGTCATCCATATGATGAATTAAAAAATTAGATACACCCAATGCACGAATTTTATTCTCATAAAATAGATCTTCCATCGCCCTATATGTTTCCCTAACTATTTCATAGGTCGTTGGCCAATGAATCAAATACAAATCTAAATATTCTACACCTAGTTTGTTAAGAGAATCTTGAAATGCTTTTTTAGTGGAATCATAATCTTTTACACTTTTCCACAACTTGGTTGTTAGAAATAGATCCTCACGTGGTATTCCACTATCTCTTATTGCCTTACCAACAGATTCTTCATTACCATAAATTGCTGCAGTATCAATATGACGATAACCAGCTTTTAATGCTGATAAAACTGCATTATAAGTTTCATTTCCTGCTTTTGATTTAAATGTACCAATTCCAACCATAGGAATTTTAACGCCATTATTTAATGCTATATACATAAAATCACTTCCTTAGAGTTTATATTTAATTAATTCATTACTTAAAGTTGCGAATTGCTCTATTGTTAAAGCCTCTCCTCGTATCGTTGGACTAATATTAACAGTTTCTAATGCTTTAAGTAAATCGTTAAGATTTACAATTTTATCTAATGATTGTTTTAAATTATTATAAATAGTTTTACGACGTTGAATGAAACTACCTCTAACAACCTTAAAGAAAAATTCCTCATCTACTACATCGACAACAGGTTTATCTCGTTTTATAAGTTTTAGTACAGCACTATCAACATTAGGACGAGGTATAAAAACGGATGAAGGAACAGTTAAGACTATCTTGGGAACTGTATAATATTGTACAGCTATTGTCAATGAATTGTATTCTTTTGTACTTGGACCGCCACATAATCTTTGTGCTACTTCTTTTTGCATCATTACACAATATCGACTGATCGGTAATTTAGCTTCAATTAATTTCATAATAATTGGTGTAGTAATGTAATAAGGTAAATTTGCCACTACTGCAATATCTGATCCTGCTTCAAATTCTTGATTGATCATTGAAATAACGTCTGCTTCTAATATATCCTCATTGATAACTTTTATATTGTTATAATCACTTAAGGTATCTTCTAATATAGGTATAAGTGACTGGTCAATTTCATATGCAACTACTTTTTTAGCATATCTTGCTAGTTGTTCTGTCAAAGAACCAATACCCGGACCAATTTCAATAACATTTGTATTTTCTGTTATTTCTGCACTTTGCACAATCTTTGTCAAAATATTTACATCAATCATGAAATTCTGCCCATATTTATGTTTGAAATGAAAGTCATATTTTCTTATGATCTCATTTGTTCTATTAATTGTTGCAATTTCTTTTTTATCCATTATTATCGCCTACTTCTTTATAAAATTCCTCTATTAATGTTTCTAATGTTTGTAAAGATATACTAAACATTTTTATCTTATTATAGAACTGTTTTGCATTATTATGACCAAGATGTAACTTTTTACTAATAAATTCTCTTATATCGTTACTGTTTTCTCCACCAATTATATTTAAATTATATAAATCAATGAATTTTATATCGGACTCGATTTCATCAATCATCGTTATATTATTAAGAGATTCAATTATATCTTGATTTGTACAGTGTTCTACTCCGACCTTTTTCTTTTTAACACAAATTGCTTTTGCTTTATCGATATAAGCATTCTTACATCCATTTACATGCTGATTAATTATACTTCGAATTCTTTGACCTTGATAATCAGGGTCTGTAAAAATAATTACACCACGTTCTTTTTGTGCTTCTTTTATTAATTCAATTGTACGTTTATCTATAGCACTACCACGTGTCTCAATTGTATTTATATTTTTAAAGACTTCCTTTAATCTTCTAGTATCTTCTTTTCCTTCTACTACTACTATTTCTTTAATGATCAATTTTATCACCTATTTTATTTTGTCTTTTTTATTTAAATGTAAACATGGTTATTTTTTTAATATTTCTTGAACCTTTAGTTTGTCCTCAGCACTAAAATTATTACAATCTTCTTCAGCGTAATATAACTTATAGTCAGTTTTAGCGCCAATCCCTTTAATTCCTTTTACAATATGAGATAGTTCTGCTATTTCGATCAATTCATCATCAACATATAATAATATTGGCGAATTATGTAATGCTTCATCGTTATAATATTGATAAGCCTCTTTAATTAATGTATCTTTATACAAATAGTAACTTGTATTTATATTATATTTTTGAAACAAAACTACTAATTTAATATATTTTGAATCTAAAATTTCTTTTGTTTTACAAGTAATATATTTGTATAAACGACGATTTATAAATCTATTACATAGATCAACTAAAATATCATCAACTTCGTATCGCCATTCTTTAATTTTATAAATCATCCATGGCTCATCTAATTCTAAATATTCTTCAATTAATAAGTTGTTATTGATTATTTTTTTTATTAACAACATATCCGATTTAAAATTGAATGAATTAGCAATCAACTCCTTAACTCGCTTAAAAATATTAATCAATAGTAATTCATAACTTATCCCAGCTGGATGAAAGTAAACTTGCCAATACATATGATACCTACTCATTAAGTAATCCTCTATAGCATGCATACTTGAGTATTTAAAAGCGATTTGATTATTAACAACTAAAAAACTTCTAATAATTCTTTCTAGGTCAATTTCTCCATAAGTAGCGCCTGAGTTGTAAGCGTCCCTTTGAAGGTAATCAAGTCGGTCAGCATCTAATTGACTACTTATTAAGTCAATCATAATATTATGTTTACATTGATTCATACTACATTCTGTTTTATAACATTTCTTTTCAATTATGTTCGCTACCTTTAAAGAAAAACCTTTTGAATAATTTTCTAATACTTTGTTTACTTCCGTTTTTTCATCAAGTACTATTTTAATCGAGTAACTTTCATGAATGGTATTAAAAACCATTTCAAAAGCATGAGAAAATGGACCATGACCGATATCATGTAATAGTGCAGCGCATAAAACTATAATTCGTTCCTCTTTAGTTAATGTTGTTCTTATATCATCTACTTCATAAATTATTCTTCTGGCCACTTCATAAACACCTAGAGAATGTGAAAAACGTGTATGTTCAGCTGTATGATAAACAATATAAGTTCCACCTAATTGGTGTATCCTTCTTAATCTTTGAAATTCTTTTGTTTGAATTAAATCCCATATTAATTGTTCTTCAACTTTAACATATCCATATAACGGGTCTCGAAATACTTTTATTTCTTTCATTTTTTAACCACTTTCTAAATATCTATTTATATTTTACCAAATTTTTACTGTAAATTGTATGAAATTGATAATAAAATGAATAACTATTTGAATTATTTGAAAGTTTTTTTGTCAGAACATGAAACTTTTAGGTAAAATATCATATATTTAAATATTGAGGTGATGTTTTTGGCAGTAATTCCTTATATTTCGAAGCATATAGATTTGCTTGCACGTTTAATGCGAGCCGAAGCAGAATCTGAAGGGCAACAAGGAATGTTGCTGGTTGGAAATGTTGGTGTAAATCGTGTAAGAGCTAGTTGTTTAGATTTTGTTAATATAAGAAACTTAGAAGATATGGTATTTCAAAGTCCAGGTGGTTTTGAAGCAACTCAAATGTCTTATTTCTATCAACCAGCTCGTGAAGTAGATCGACGTTTAGCTCGTAGAAGTATAAACGGTGAACGCCATGTACCAGCAACAACAGCTCTATGGTTTTATAATCCTTTTGATCAATCATGTAGAGCTCAATGGTGGGGGCAATGGAATTCAGGAAGATTCAAGTCTCATTGTTTTTATTCACCATTACCATCAGAAAATTGTTATTAAATAATTAAAAGGGGGATTTTATGGCTCAATTTCCAAGTTTTCCACAAATGGACAATAATCAACAACCCGGAGTTTATCAACAAACTCCTAGTACATTTCCTAGTTTTCCACAATCTTTTCCACAATATCCACAACCAACACCACCATTCACTGGTTTTCCACCTACACCTCCATTCCAACAACCAGGAGTGGTACCTTTTACTGAACAATCTTTCATTGAAAACATATTGAGATTAAACAGAGGAAAAGTCGCTACAATTTATATGAACTTTGAAAACAGTCAATGGGGAAGTAAAATATTTAAGGGAGTTATAGAGGCTGCAGGAAAAGACCACATTATAATAAGTGACCCTGCCACTGGTATGCGATATGTACTCTTAAGTATTTATTTAAATTATATTACATTTGATGAGGAAATAAATTACGAATACCCTTACGCAATTCCTGCTACTCCAACGATTGGTACATCTGCACCAATCTTTAATACTCCAACTCCAAATATACCACTTACTCCAACTCAGACTGTTCCGCAATTTGCACAACCTAGTTCTCCATTTACACAAATTCGTAAAAAAGATAATACTGTTAAATAATTAAAAAGAAAAGTAGACAAAAATAGTCGTTAGATTTACAAATGGTTTTGTTTATAAATATTAAAAAGACTAACACAGAATGAAATTGGTTCTTACTTAACTTTGGATAATATTGACAAATCAGAAATCTTACTTGATTATTCATCTAAAAATGTAATTTTATCCGCATGATTAAATAAAGGGCT
>JARDZP010000110.1 GCA_029240795.1 Haloplasmataceae bacterium
TTATTTATGACCATTGGTGCTATGGAAACCAATAAAGTCTTATTTATTATCTTCTTCTTAATCGATTTCTTATTTATTGGACTTACTTTAACTTCATTTCAAATTTTACCAGAGTTTTCTCACAAAATTGCTGCTTATTCTGAATTATTAATCGCATTGTTCTCATTTTATGGTTTAGGTGCAGCAGTCCTTAATACTCATTTCGGTAAAGTGTTTTTACCGGTTGGAAAACCATTTGGCATTTTTAAAAAATAACTTGAATATAGATTAGTTCTTGTTAATATTTATGAATCATTTTTTAATTATTATTATTATGAAATTGTTTTTGTTTAATCTACCTAATACAAAAGTCATTTCATGGTATAATAGTATTAAAATAATAATTTAATGGAGGATAAATGTATGCCAGACATAAAATATGACATTGTTGAAACTTTTGGAGTTCTTTCGGAATCAAATAAAGGATGGAAGAAAGAATTAAACTTAATCAGTTGGAATGACAAAGACGCTAAGTATGACATTAGGGATTGGGATGAAGACCATATTAAAATGACAAAAGGAATAACCCTTAGTAAAGAAGAGTTAAAAGCATTAAAAGATTTATTAAATCAAATTGATATCTAAATATAGATACATAATATGTAAAAAAACATCCACAAGTTGTAAGCTTGTGGATATTTTTTTGTTATTATTTTTTAAAGTGTAATTCTTTCTAACAAATTTAAGTAGTGATTTGCTTCTCTAATAACATGATCTCCTAATAGTGGTACAATTAATGATTTCACTTTACAATTTAATATTCCTTCAGTTCCTTGTACCTTAAAACCTTGTATATCTTTAGTTAATTTAACACTTTCTGATGTAATTTGGGGGAATTGTTGTGGATATTGAGGAACTTGAAAGGCTTTATTATTTAATTCGTCAAATTGATTGCCAAAGTTGTTAGCTATTTGGATAAGTTCCTCTTCTGTAGGATCTAAATAACCACGAATAAATTTTGCATGTTCTGACATAATTTGATTCCAAAAAATTTCTTGTCTAAGAGCTTCTTCTACAACATTGGGCTCTACTCTATATTGTAGTTTTGTTAATAAATCGACGAAAAATATTGCTTCTCTACGAATGTGATCTAAAAGTAATGGATAGTTTGTAGTGTAAACTTGACAATTCAAAACACCATTAATTACTTTTGACTTATAGTTTATTAATCCTTGTGTAGCCTGAATTGATTCATTATTTAAGGCACTAATACTCTCAACTATGGATTGATTTTGGTAATATCCTGGCTGATTTATAAGTGTAAGTTCATATGAAGTTACGCTAGTATCAATTGGAAATCCTGTAACAAAAGATGTTGCCTTTTCTGCTTCTAAAGTAAATTGAGTAACTGCGTCATTTTTTATATTTGATACACCAGATGCTAATGTTAATGCCTTTATTAACAAATTATTAAAATGAATGTTAAATACTTTTGCTTCTTGGATTAGGTCCTCATTTTTAGGTGGAAATGAAACCGCCATAAATAAAGAATGTTCTTTCATAATTCTTAAAAAAAATAAGTTTATTTCTAGTGATTGTTTAATATATAATTCATTTGGTAAAATTTAAATACACCTCTTTCTTAGATATACTATGGTAATATATGTAACCCACCGTGAGAGGTGACTAGATTTATAACATTAATCTTGTAAACTAAAATGTATTAAGTTATACACAAGCTGTGGATAAATTAATATATATATCATTTATAAATTTCTGTTAAATACCTTGACAGATAAGGTATATCAAAATATTATGAATACATAAACAGATTAGGTATATTTTGGGAGGTCTATACGATTAATGAATCATTATTACATTTTAACAGGAACAACCAGTTTAAAAGGAAAGATTCGTGAAGGTTATGAATTTTTATATGGTAAAAAAATTAGATTACCTAAAAAAGTATAATAATGTCAAGACATTTTTCCTAGTTCTTGGAATACTACTAATTTTTTAGTAATTATAGATAAGTCAAAAAAGGGATTATTCTATTAGTCGGTTATTATGTTTGGTTTATAGGCACTATTCTAATACAGTATATAGTAAAACATATTAATTCAACAACTTAATTTTTGACAATCGAAATGGGTACTGACGTAAGTGTTTACTCACTATGTGCGATAATAATAAGAACATTAATTATATCAAAAAAACAGCTTAATTAATAAGAGGGAGTGCAGTCCATGGAACTTGTAGGCGACATACTAAGAGGACATACGGACACAATAATATTGTCAACATTAGAAAAGAAAGATTCATATGGTTATGAGATCAATAGTACGATAGCCAGCGCTACCAACCAGGAGTTTACTTTAACAGAGGCAACACTTTATACTGCATTTAAACGATTAGAGAAATCAGAATATATAACTTCTTACTGGCAAGATGGATTTAATAATATAAAACGTAAGTATTACAGTATTACACCACTTGGTAAGCAATATCTTAAAGCAAAACGTGAAAATTGGATTAATGTTGAACGTATTTTAAAACAGTTAATTGGAATTAAACAATAATAAGGAGTTAAAAATGAAACTAAATAGTGAAACAATTATTTCAGCCGAAGCTGGAAAACAAGACATTGTTGTAAAAAAGGTATTAGATGCACCACGAGAGCTTGTATTTAAAGCATATACTGATTTAGAACTATATACTAAGTGGTATGGTCCTAGAGAAGCTACCATTACAATTGATAAGTTTGAACCCGTAAATGGTGGTGTTTGGCGATATATCTATCATAATCAAAGGGGAAATGAATATACTTTTTATGGTGTTTATCATAAAGTAGTTAAAGATGAAATAATTATTAATACTTTTGAATTTGAAGGACCAGGATCTTTTGTAACCCTTCAAACAACAATCTTTGAAGAACTACCCAATAATAAAACAAGTTTAACAGCTAAATCTTTATTTGAGTCTGTTGAATTAAGAGATAGTGAAGTTAAATATGGTATGAATGGGATTACAGACACTTATGAACGACTTGAAGAAGTATTAAAAAACTTGAAAAAGTAATATATGGCGGTTAGATTTAACCGCTTTTACTTTATATTTGAAAATAGTCATATATTGATGTAAAATATTCTTAGATATATTAAATAAACCAATTGAATAAACATCATAAAGGTGGTCATAAATTTGTACTTTTGGTAACATTATAACCATTCTATTCTCATTGAGCATATTTAATATATAGAAGCATAAGTTTTTTTAGGAGTGAGATTGTGGAGATTAAGTATACAACACAATTATTAAAATTAGAAGATATAGATAAATTGTTTAATTGTCTTGGCTGGAAAGATTATTTAAAATTAAATCAAGAACAAATTTTAAAAACAATGGAACAATGCTTTTATGTTTTATACGCATATGATGAAGATAGAATCGTTGGAACAGGACGAGTTGTTTCAGATGGTGTTATTAATGCCTATATATGCGGTTTAGGTATTGATCCTAATTATCGAAATAAAGGGTTTGGAACTGAAATAACAAAAAGACTAGTTGAATATTGTCGAATTTTTAATTTACATATCCAACTATGTTGTATAGAAGAAAAGGTAACCTTTTATCAAAATTTAGGATTTGAAACATTCTCTATAGGAATGAGGGTTAAAGAAGAATGATCAATTATGAAATAAATTGTGAAATAGAACCTAAGTTAATATCAAAGTTAAGAAAATCAGTTGGATGGAATGGTATGGAACTAAGTTATTCAAAAGCAATTAAAGCCTCTTATTTTCATGTTTGTTGTTTTTTAAACAATGAATTAATTGGATTTATTGATGTTGTGAGTAATGGAATAACTGATGCTTATATTCAAGACTTAATAGTTCATCCTAATTATCAAAAACAAGGTATAGGCACTAATTTAATGAATATGACTATAAATAAGTTAAAAGAAGATAATATATACATGATTAGTGTTTTATTTGATCAATCATTATTATCATATTATCAAAAATTTGGATTTAATTTTATACTTGCTGGTCAACTTGAAACTCGTTATGAAGAATAATCAAAGGGATTTGTTTATATACTGCACAAGACACATTATCTGAATTAAAGATTGGTGCTGGAATCTTTTATGAACTAAATTGTTGAGAAGTTAGAGAAGTTACTTTTAGAGGAAAATACAATCTAATTTTTATTTCTACAAATTTCTACAAATTTCTACAAAATTTTCGTTTATAGTTATTTTTTACTAAAATAATTGCTATTTAAACACTCTTTTACTTAAAAATTTGTAAAATTTTTAAGTAAATTAGAAAGTAATATCGAAAGTTGTTACTTTTTTTGTTATAATTACATTCATATAACTAAGGTTTATAGAGAAATTAACTATGGATTCATTTTAAGCAAACAGGTAATATTGTATTTAAAAGTGTAATATTTAATTTTTATAATAAGAACTATAGATGATGTAACAAATTTTAAAACTTCAGGGGGATATATGTTAGCAATAATGAGAAATAAGCAAGGTTTTTTACTGATTCCATTAATGTTGGTTATTATTGGTTGTTTATATTATATTAGTACTTTTAATTACTTAATACCACATACTTTTATTGAATTAGGAGTAGCTATTGTATCGATAACCATTTTCATCATCGGAGTGAATACTAGTCAATACTCACGTAATAATTTTATTAATATCCTTTCTTCAGGATACTTAGTAGTAGGTATATTAACGATTTTTCACTTCTTAACGTATAAAGGTATGGGCGTTTTTGCCAATAATGACGCTAATATTCCTACACAATTTTGGATAGCAACTCGTTATGTAGAGAGTATAACGATATTACTTGGTACTTACTGTATTAACAAGAAAAAAGAATTAAAAAATATGCATTTAACTATAACTATATTTATATGTTTTATTATTACATTAAGTATATTTTTAGGTGTTTTTCCTAAATGTTATATAGAAGGTAAAGGACTTACCACTTTTAAAATTATTAGCGAAAGTATTATTAACTTAATTTTATTGCATTCTGGAATAAAATTGTGGAAAAACCATAAAGATTTTGATGAGAATAATTATATTCCTTTTTTACTATCTATCATTTTTAGAATTTTTTCTGGGCTTAGTTTTACTCTTTACGTAGATGTATATGGTATTTTAAATTTTATTGGTCATGCCTTTTTATTTTTATCAATTATCTTAACGTATTATTCACTTATTAAAGGCACACTTACAAAACCATATAAAATTTTATTTAATAATTTAGCTGAAATTAATGATGAGTTAAGAATTAAAGATTTTGCGATAGAATCCGCCACCAGTGCAATTGTTCTTGCAGATCTTGATGATCAAATCAATGATGTAAATCAATCTTTTTTAAAATTATTAGGCTATCAAAGCAAAGAAGAAGTGTTGGGTCATAAAATAAATGATTTTCTATATACAGATTCTATGTATGAAATAAACAAAGAGATTTTTGCTTTAAATGGAAAATGGAGTGGTGAAATAATCGCTAAAAGGAAAGATGCTAGTATGGTAGATGTTCATCTGACATTAAACTATGTACTTTCTAAAGAGGGGCTGCCATTAAGAGTAATGGCATCACTTTTAGATATTACCGACAGTAAAAAAACTATGTCCGATTTAATTAAAGCTAAGAAGGATGCAGAAACAGCAAATAATGCGAAAAGCAATTTTCTAGCGAATATGAGCCACGAAATAAGAACACCAATGAATGGTATATTAGGCTTTATAAAATTACTTGAAAAATCAAAAATAAATAATAAACAAACAAGCTATATTAATTATATAAAAATATCAACGGAGACACTCTTAAAAGTAATTAATGATGTGTTAGATGTATCAAAAATAGAAGCAGGAAAAATTGAATTAGAAAGTATTCCTTTTGAATTCAGAACTACTGTAGAGAGTGCTGTTATTCCATTTATGGCAAAAGCAATTGAAAAAGAAATTGAATTTAAAATGAATATTGATAATAGAATACCTAAATATGTAATAGGTGATCCAATTAGGCTTAGACAGGTATTAACTAACCTAATTAACAATGCGATCAAATTTACTGAATTTGGATTTGTAAAGTTAGAA
>JARDZP010000003.1 GCA_029240795.1 Haloplasmataceae bacterium
CTTGAAATCTGAGATGTATTATCTCAATGAATTTCATAGTATCGAAGAATTAGAAAAAGCAATTGATGAATATATAGATTTTTACAATAATAAAAGAATTCAAGAAAAATTAAAAGACTTGACTCCGATTGAATATCGAAATCAAGCCTTATTAGCAAGCTAAAAGTTTTATTTATTTTCACTGTCTACTTGACAGGAGTCAGTTCATATTGACAGCCATTATTATTGTCATGATAACCAGCGAAAATAAATTATAAATTAAAGTTATAAAAAGGTAAAGAATTTCTCTTTACCTTTTAACATTTAGACTAAGCATTTTTGGAAGTGACAGATTTAAATTAAATTCTTTACTTAACTGTAAATACTTTTGATATTCTGCTTCGTTTAGATTTGCATCAGTAGTTCTTATTGCTCGTATCAAGATATTTTTTGGCGTATGCTCCATATCAATAAATTCAACCACGTTTACTTTATAGCCATAACATTCTAATAAATTAGCTCTTAAACTATCGGTAATTAAAGTCGCAAATTTTTCTTTGATTATGCCGTACTTCAAGAAATTTGACATCGTTTCATTTTGAATTTGTTCATAGGCTTCATGGTGACAACAAGGTACAGCAAGAATTACTTTCGCATTCCAATTAATTGCTTTTGCGAGCGCCGCGTCTGTAGCGGTATTACATGCATGTAAAGAAACAACCATGTCGATTTCTTTGTCTGTTGTATATTTACCTATATCGCCTACTTGAAAATGTAAGTTATCAAAATGTAAATTTTTAGCTAGTTTGTTACAGAATTCAATGACATCAGTTTTTAAATCTAAACCAACAATTTCGACATTTTTATTTAAAATTTCTTTAAAGTAATGATACATCGCGAATGTTAAATAAGATTTACCACAGCCGAAATCAATTATTCGAATGACACTCTTTTCCTCAAGTGTGGGTATGATATCTTGAATGAACTCTAAATAACGATTGATTTGTTTATATTTATCATATTTTGTGGGTTTAATATTTTCGCTAGTATCCATAATTCCAAGTTCTTTTAAAAAGATATTTGACTGATCTGTTCCTAAGATATAATTCTTAGTCCGATTATGACTGATATCTTTAGATTTACTTTTAGATGGATTGTTGGCTTTAATATTCACTTCTCCATTTTTACTTAAGAGGATATGATAATCATGTTGTTCTGTATAGAGTTGAATTTGTTTATATTGTGAAACATTTTCATTTAAAAAGTGATCCACATCTTCTATTAATACATTAGCATGATATTCCTTATTATCCTTCTGCATAGAAAATTGAATATATTTGATATCCTTTATTTCTACAAGTTTCGCAGTAATTTTATGATATGTATTTATTTTAACTCTTGGATTACTAAAAACACATAAAATAAACTCATTATTTTTAATTGATTCTTTAAATATTTTAATTATTTCTTCCATAGTTCACCTTTTGATTAATATTAACTATTATATCTTACCTTTGTTATTACTTATTATCAACAAATATTATAAAATAATGAAATTATTACATAAAGATACAAATATTAATTACATTTATTACCAATTATATTATAATGTATATAATAAATGTTTTTGAAAGTAAGGTGGTAAAATGAAAATTTATAAAAACAATAATTCCAAAATTGATGAAATCCAAACTTTTGAGCGAAATAGTTGGATTAATTTAATTAATCCAACTAATGAAGAAATCGCATTAATTTCAACAAATTTTAATATTAATATAGATGACATATTTTCTGTTCTTGATGAAGAAGAAAAAGCAAGAGTAGAAAAATCGAGTACCTATACACTTATAATATTTGATACACCAATCTATGATTTGCAACACTTCATGTATACTTCTTTACCAATAGCTATTTTTTATATAGAAAATAAGGATGTTTTAATAACTGTATCATTAATAGAAAATGAGTTAATTAAAATATTTGAATCAAATACGATTAAAGATTTTAACATCAATAAGAAAAGTCGCTTTTTATATACTATATTAATAAAAAATACGGGTTTATTTTTGACTTCACTACAAAATATTAATAAAAAGTTACTTGAAACAGAAAGTGAATTAAAAGATCAATTATCTAATGAGGGATTAATAAAATTAACACAACTAGATAAGTCACTCGTATATTTGACAACATCGCTGAAGGCTAACAAAATAGTTCTCGAAAAGATTATTCGACAAGATATAATAAAGCAATATGAAGAAGATAAAAATCTATTAGAAGATCTTATTATTGAGAATGAACAGGCATTAGAAATGAGTGATGTTTATAGTAATATTTTACAACGAACAAGTACTTTATTTTCTTCAATTATTTCAAATAATTTAAATATAGTGATGAAACGATTATCTATCATTATGGCAATACTAACAATTCCAACCATGATCTTTTCTTTTTATGGGATGAATGTTATATTACCATTTCAAGAAAAACAGCTAGCTACATTATTTATTCTCTTATTTGCGATTAGTATCACTATTTTAGCGAGTTATTTATTATTAAAAAGAAGAAAGTTTTAGTATATAATTTTATACTTATATGGAGGGGATTGGTCTATGGTAAAGTTTAGTTATACTATAACGAGTGAAGATTATTATAAATTTAATAATTGGTTTGTTTTTGAAAAAACAAATATGCGTAAAGCATATAATATTTTTTTACCAATTATTTATCTTTGTGCAATATATCTCGCTATATTCTATGAAATTAATTGGATCACTGTATCAATGGCTATAATACTAACATTAATTCGATTTTTATTACCACTTTTAACAAAATTTACAGCGGAAAAAAATTATTATGCTAATAAGGCAATTCAACTAGAAACAGAATATATTATTAATAGTGAAAATATTTCATCAAAAAATGAAACAGCAACGTTTGAACTAAAATGGGAAGATGTTTATAGTGCTTTTGAAAATGATGAGTATACCTTTATCTTTAATGCACCAAATTCAGCTATTATAATACCAAAGAGTGAAATCAATTATGAGGAAAATCTATATATAAAACAACTAATAATAGAAAAATTACCTGAAAAGAAAAGAAAAAGAATTAAAATATAAAAATTTTAGAGAGCTTATGAAGAAATATATAGATGGGTTAAGTTTTTTTGAGTTTATCTTATTTATTTTATTATCTTTATTCATTGGAATATATATAATATTATTTACTTAATTTGCAAAGACAAGTCAAGACTTTAAGTATACCTATGTAAAGGAACCAGATATAACTAATATTACTATTATTGGAACATGTTTGGTTATAATTTTTTCGTTTCTATTAGCTGTTTATGATCCATTTATAATTAATTTTAACAACTCATTTAACAATTGACTTAATCATTTTAAATCTTTAAAAGGGATAGAAAATTTAGATAAGTTGCAAGTATTATACATATTAAACAGTGGAATTGATGACTTTAGTCAAATCGCAGAAGTAGATTCCCTACTATATTTACACATCGTAAATTCAAAAATAAATGATCTAAATAATATAGAAAAGTTTACTAATATTACACAATTAAAAATAGTTAACGTTAATGATCGTCAAATGATTAATGTTGATTTTATTAGTGATACAAGTTCAAATCGATAAACAGGATCAAGAAAATAATGGTTAAGAAATAATATTGATTTTGTTTAATTACAAAACAAAAGAGGCTGTAACGAATTAATTTATTAATGAGGTTACAGCCTCTTTTTCTATACAATTAAATTACTTTCTTTTTTAAATGTTTTATTGATTATTAATAATGTAAATAATGATATTAAAACATAAAATGTATTCAGACGGTATCCCCATTCGGGACCAATATATTCATTAATTAAACCAGTACCAAGTTGCATCATTCCATTTATTATTCCAGAAATGACAATAATAACACTTGAAGCAATTGGGGTATTTATACCAAAAACTTTAATCGCATAACTCATTACCGTAGGCCATAAGATTGCGATAAATAAACCTGTTGAAGATAATACCCACATTCCATTTTTACCAATACTAAATCCTATAATATATAAGATTAAGATCAGTATTAAGGAGATGATAATGGATTTTAAATAACCAATCTTTTCAATGCCGAAACCACTAATAAGTCTTGATAGGGTAAAGAAAGTATAAAATATCGAAACGAAAAATGCTCCTAGTGTTAATGGATCAATGTTAAAAACATCTCTTAGATAAAATGCACCCCAATTGGCTGCACCAAATTCAATGACTTCCATAAATCCTAAAGCTAGTGAAAATAACCAAACATATTTATTTTGTAATGCCATTTTTATTGTAAGAGAGGGCAATTCATTCGTTTCATCATGAGTTACTTTAAATTTTGATGTTAGAATAATAAACAAAACGATAATGATTGGTATTAATGTGAACATATATATATCTTTAAAACTATAACTTAAATTTTCAGAAAGGTGACCCGCGTAGATAGGTCCAATAATTGCACCTAATCCATAGAAGCCGTGCATTAAGCTCATAAACAGGGCACTTTTAGAGGTAAAAATGGAAGTTGCTAGCGCATTGTTACCAATTTCAAAGAATCCAAATCCCATCCAAAGAATAGCTAAGGCCAATGTTACTATGATAAAATTTGGAGCTAATAAAATGGCAAGACATCCTAAAAATAAGCATATATAGCCAAAGATGATGGAAATTTTAATAC
The DNA here is from genome assembly GCA_029240795.1 of Haloplasmataceae bacterium. Classification (GTDB taxonomy): domain Bacteria; phylum Bacillota_I; class Bacilli_A; order Haloplasmatales; family Haloplasmataceae; genus JARDZP01. The sequence goes on from JARDZP010000003.1 coordinate 4,709, forward strand.
CCAATTTTTGAATTGAAAATGTAGCAACAATACAGAAAAATACATAACCAAACCACGAAAAGGAAACAAGAACACCTTGTGCATCATATGTAACATTAAATGTATCTTTTATTAGTGGAAAGGTAACACCTTTTATATTTTCAATTAAACCAAATATAATCATCGTAGCATAAACGATAATTAATAATACTGTAATATTCTTTCTTGCTGACATAATTCCTCCAGGTTTGTTTAAATTCACATCATAATGTTAACAATTATTTATCCTTAAGTCAATAATAAAGAGGTGAATATTCACCTCTTTAATTATGTTTAATTATCATCCATACTTATTTCTTTAGCTAACTCAACTAATCTTACAAATTCGTTTCGATAGCCATATTCATCATCACCAAGCGAAGCTTTAGCTTGCATTATTACATGATCATAATTTGCGTTTCCCTTATAAGGTGAGTTTCTTAATAACAAAGCAAATTCAGCTACTGAACTAGCAAATAAAAAGTTAATAGATGGTTCAGTTGTCTTGTCATTTACTTTTACGATGTGTTCTAATAGCTTACTTTGTTCACTAACTGGCTCTTTATATCTTAATTTTATTGTCATAAAGTCATCAAAATCAGTGAATGTTTGTTCCTGATATTTTAAATCATCGATGTTATCAATGACTTCATCTGAATCAGTAGGTATTAACTCGTAAAATGCGGTTACTGTATGTCCGACACCAAATTCTCCAGCGTCTTTTGTATCATCATTAAAATCTTCATTATTTAAAATGCGATTTTCATAACCGATTAGTCTGTAACCTTTAACTGTTGCAGGATTAAATTCAACTTGGATTTTAACGTCTTTAGCAATCGTTAATAGGGTAGATCCCATTTCTTCAACTAATACTTTTTTTGCTTCCATTAAGCTATCGATATAAGAATAATTGCCATTACCTTTATCTGCTAGTGTTTCCATTTTGTTATCTTTTATATTACCAGTTCCAAAACCTAAAACACTTAGAAAGATATTGTCATTGCGTTTTTCTTCAATTAAATTTTCTAAATCACTATTACTACTTACACCTACATTAAAATCACCATCAGTAGCAAGAATGATACGATTGTTTCCATTTTCTTTAAAGTTATCTTCTGCGAGTTTATAAGCTAAATTAATTCCCTTTTCACCAGCCGTTGAACCTCCAGCTTGGAGGGAATCTAAGGTTCTTATGATTTTTTCCTTATTACTACCAGTTGTAGGCTCTAAAACTACACCGGCAGCTCCGGAATACACAACGATTGAGATTGTATCTTCTTCCCGTAAATTATTGACAAGAAGTCTCAATGAGGCTTTTACAAGTTCTAATGATTCATTCATTGAGCCGGATACGTCTAATAAAAGCACCAAGTTATTCGCGGGTAGATTTTCAAATTCGATATTTTTTGCCTGAAGCGCTATTTTTGCGAGTAATCTTTTTTCATTCCATGGTGCTACTGCTACCTCTGTTATTACATTGAAAGGATCATCAGTAACTGGTTCAGGATAATCATAATTAAAATAATTAATTAATTCTTCAGTTCGTACAGCCCCTTTTTGAGGGAGATAACCATCGTTAATCCTCCTTCTCATATTACTATAAGAAGCTGTATCAACGTCAATTGAAAATGTAGATAAGGGCGAAGTTAATACTTCTCTAATGGGGTTATCATCCAATTCTGCGTATTCTTCAGTGTTTTCTGAATAATAATAATTATAAAAATCTTCATTTCCAACTTGATTAGCCTTACATGCACTTAAAATTATGAATATGAAAATAGTCAAAGTAAATAATATTTTCTTTTTCAATTTCTCATCCCCTTTTATATATTATATCTAAAATTTAATAAAAGTTGAATACATATATTGTAAATATAAGAAGTTGTTGAAAAGGTTGTTACATTATGTAATAATTATGATGATAGTGAGAGTGAATGAATTGAAAAAAGTTATAAAAGAAAATGAGTTATTAATAGTTATCATAATTTCGATGTTATTATGGGGCGGTACTTGGACTTCAGCTAAGATTGTGTCTGATAATACCACTAAAGAAGTAATAGTATTTTGGCGCTTCTTTGTTACCTTTATCTCATTTTTACCGATTGTTCTATATAAACGAGAATCATTGAAGTTAAACAAATTTTCATTCATACTAGTAATATTAGGAACAGCATCGCTTGTTTGTTACAACTTATTGTTCTTTGGTGGATTAAGAGTTGGATTACCTGGTGCAGGAGGAGTAATCGTTACAACTATTAGTCCGATTATTACATTTTTAATTTCTGCAATTCTATTCAAACAAAAGATTAAAAAGAAAGAGATTGTTGGCTTAATTATTGGTTTAAGTGGCGGTATGATAATCTTAGAAATCTGGAAAATCATCGCTGGAAGTAAATTTCAAGGTGGAGATTTATATTTCATTTTTGCGGCAATATTTTGGGCATTATTAACTTTAACAAGTCAAAAATCCAAAAAAAATCTTTCTCCCATTACCTTTAGTTTTTATACTTATGGTTTATCAGCTTTAATCGATTTTATCATCGCAATTCCAAATGGATTATTTACAACCTCTTATTTTACACTTGAATTTACACTTAATATTTTATATTTGTCGTTAGGAGCAACCACATTTGCGACTACAGCTTATTTTATCGCTACAACAAAGCTAGGAGCTAACAAATCAAGTTCATATACGTTCTTAGTACCTACAAGTGCTATATTCTTTAGCTGGATTATCTTAAATGAAGTGCCTAAAATAAATTCAATTATTGGCGGCATATTTGCATTAATTGCGGTTTATATCATAAATTATAAAACAATAATTAAAGTTAATAAAATAAAGCAAGTTGAAATTGTTGCTTAAAAGTAAAATGAACCAGGTTTTACTAACTTGGTTCTTTTATTTTTATATGATATAATAATGGATAGTTATGTGAAGAAGGGTGCATTTTATGTTTAAAAAATATATCGCAGATCGAAAATTTTATAATCAATTATTCGTTGTAATATTACCCATTATATTACAATTTTTTATACAAAATTTCGTAAACTTTTTAGATAACATTATGGTTGGTAAATTAGGATTAGAAGAAATTGAGGCTGTTGCTGTTGCTAATCAATATTATAAACTTTTTTATCCTGCCATTACAGCAATATGTACGGGTGCATCTATTTTTATGGCTCAATACTTTGGGTCTAAGAAACAAAAAGAATTACAAAAAATATTTGGAATACAGTTAATCTTTCCTATGCTCATCACAATCATTTTTGTAGTCGTAGGTTTAGTACTCCCTGAAGAAATTATTCGTTACTTTATTGATGATAATGAAGAGGTAGTTAAAATAGGAGTCGAATACCTAAGACTTGCTGTATGGAGTTATATTCCATTAACTTTATCAACTGCTTTTACTTTTACGCTAAGACCATTAAAAGAAACAAAGATACCTATGTATGCGAGTAGTATTGCGATGCTCACTAATTTTATTTTGAACCTATTCTTAATAAATGGTTATTGGATTTTCCCCAAGATGGGGGTTAGTGGAGCCGCAGTCGGAACTATTATAGCGAGAGTATTTGAATTATTATTTTTTATCATTATGTTTATTAAAAAAGACTTCTTATTTAAAACAAATATTTTTAAATACTTTATTATCGATTTTAAAATTCTTAAAGATGTCTTTAAAAAAGTTATCCCATTATTTATTAATGAAGTTAGTTTTTCAGTAGCTCTAGTATATATCTTCGCAATTTATAGTGATTTTGGATCGGTCGCTGTCATAAATATTGCTGACGCTATAAGTCAGGTTATCTTTATTCTTGCTAGTGGATTAGGAACTGCGACAAGTATTTTAGTAGGATATAAATTAGGAAATAATGAACTAGAAGAAGCTGAAAAAAATGCTGATTATCTCCTAGGCTATTCTGTCATGTCAGGAATATTAATTATGTTTATGGTTAGTATTTGTGCGTTTATAGTTCCACCATTTTACAATGTAGATAGCGAAATTAGAAGATTAACAACCTATGCGATTTTAATTCAAGGTTTTACTGCACCAATCTTAATGCTTACGAGAATTCCATTCTTCGTACTTAGAAGTGGTGGAAGAGTTATTGAAATATTATTCTTAGATAATGTCTTTATGTGGATTGTAAAGGTTCCAGTAGCGATCTTTTTTGGGTATGTTTTAAAATCCAATATTATCATCATTTTTCTCGCAGTTGAATTAACTCGTTTTTTAAATGCGATCATTAGTATGTATTTTTACAGACAAAAGAAATGGTTAAGGAATTTGACTAAATAAAAGGCAAAAGACCTTCAACTTTTTGAAGGTCTTTTTATGAAATGCATATTCATTTTAATCAAGTAAAATAGAATTTTTGAGATTATTATAGAGGCTCATTAAATATATATGATAAGATATAAATAATAATATAAAAATGTTAGAAAAATATTAATTAGGTGAGATTATGAATAATATACTAACTTGTCCTGTTTGTAAAAATACATTAATTCTAAATGAAAATAGTTATATGTGTCCTAAAAAACATTCTTTTGATATTGGAAAAGAAAAATATGTTAATTTACTATTAAATAGTTCACAATCTACAGGTGATGATAAACATATGATCCTGGCTCGAAATGCTTTCTTAGAGAAAGGCTATTATATCGATATCGCAAATAAATTGTTTGAAATCATTAAAAGTAGTCTACCTTCAAATGCTCATATTAATATTATAGATGCGGGTTGTGGAGAAGGATATTATTTAAACTATCTTTATGAATCCTTACAAGATAATATTATTTCTTATTATGGATTTGATATTTCTAAAAAGGCAGTTCAGATAGCTGCTAAACGCAATCAAAATATTAATTGGTTTGTGGGCAATGCCTTTAATATTCCTCTGCTTAATCATTCAATTGATTTTTTTATTTCTATGTTTGCTTTTTATAGTGTAAATGAAGTAGAAAGAATATTAAATAATAATGGAATTGCGATTATTTTTAGAGCTGGTAAAAATCATTTAATTGAGTTAAAAAGTATTTTATATAATGAATTAAGTTTAAAAGACAGTAATCATGAATTTGACAATGCTCGTTATATAATTGATAAGCAAAACTTACATTGTAAAATAGAAGTTAAGAGTAATGAGGATATTGAAAATTTATTATTAATGACACCACACTATTGGAAAACAAAATTAGAAAATAAAGAATTACTTAAATACTATAATTCTCTTATATGTACACTTGATGTAGATATTTATTTAGTTAGTAAACACAAAAACACTTTAAATATCTTATAATTATAGTATAATATTAATATAAATGAAGGAGTGATTTATGTGAAGTTTTTCAAATATGCGTTTAAACAATCAGAAAAAGGCATAGGGAAAGTATTTTTGTTTTCATTATTATTAGCTTTTATAACAGTAATATCAGTAGTTGTTGCTATAGCTAAAGAAGTTTCATACATGAATTCGGAAGAATTTTATAAAGAATTTGAAAGTGAATTTAATTGCGGTATTGATAATTATCAATTAAGTTGCAAAGAAGACTTATATGATTTTGGAACAGCAAAAATTGATTTAAACTATGATAGTAATGATCTTGAAATGGGTTATGAATTAATTTTAACTAAAACTAGTCTTATAACTAGTGAAGGTGAGAGGTCCTATGAAAGTATTTTAACTTATTTTGATATAATGGAATCAGATTATACCATTGATGATGCAATTGATTTTATTAATTCAGCAATGCCTTTAGTGTATACATTAGTAATCATCTTTAGTTTGATTGGATTATTTATTTTCTATCCACTTGGTAACTTACTACTCGCTTTAATCGTTAGAGGAATAATAAATTCAGTATTTAAAACTAGATTTGATTTCAAATCAATTTATAAAATCACGATTGTTACAACCTTACCATATGTGTTATTCAATGCGATTACCAGAATGATTTTTGGTCAAACACTCTCAAACCAAGTCCCAATTATGATCCTAGCTGTCGTTATTGACTATGCAATTATATATGGCTTAACACATCTAGCCGTTAAAGAAGGTTTAAAAGATAAACCGGTTGATCAAGTTATTGAAGGATCAGTTGTAGAAGAAAGTCCACGAGAAAATCAATAATAATATTTAAAAGTACTCGCAGGAGTACTTTTTTTTACCATGGAGTTTACTTAATTTTGGGAAACTAGGAGTTAGTTTATGAGTTATCCGACTATAGTAATAAAGGGTTAAAAAATGAGTCTATACGAAAGTATAGACTCTAGCTTTTTAATATTCTCTTTCAATGATCTCAACTTGATTGTTAGTATGGCTTAAGATATAATTTAAAAACTCTTCATATTCATTATTGATAAACACTCTTAAGGGGATAATCATATTTTCTTTTTTAGTGTGAATAATTAGGTAATCCTTTGTTTTGTTTATTATAGTTATCTTATTTGAAAATATAAAATACTCAAAATTTTCAAAATCTTTTAAGTAAATACCCTCATCATCAAGTCTAATAAACATTTCTTGTTTAGTTTCTTTTTCGATATATGAAACATTTTGATATCTCTTCAATAATAATTTTTTTCCATTTGTGATAAAAAAGAGGAAAATAAGTATTAAAGTAAATGCGACCCATTGAAAGACAAATGCATCAATACCTAATCTTTGAAAGCCAGATAGAGTTACAACAAGGAATAGAAGTAATAAAACATAATGATAAATCTTTTCGAACTTAACTTTATTTCTTAATGTGTCTAGTGTAACTAATTTATAAAATTCAAAGTCATTTTTTGTAAATACATAATTAAATTCCATATATATCCATCCTTTAAATATAAATTTATTATATGTTATATTGAAAATAATATCAATAACTAATCTTTATTATAGTAATTAATATAAAAATTAGCTATAATATTAATTAATATAGAGGTGAAATATGTTAATTAAATTAGATGAAATTGAACAACTTATTCGAAAAGATCAAAAATTAGGAAATATTATTAATCAAATTGGTGATCTTGAGATTAAATTGGACGAAAATTATTTTAACTCATTAGCTAATTCAATCATAGGACAACAACTATCGATGAAAGCTGCTAGTACGATTATAAATCGATTCAATACATTATGTGGTGAAATTACTCCAAATAATATTTTAAATTTAAGCGATGAATCGATTAGAGAAGTTGGAGTATCAAGACCTAAAATTAGTTATATTAAAGACTTGGCACAAAAAGTAAGTAAAAATGTGATTGATTTGGAACATATAGCTGAATTAAGTGATGAAGCAATTATCCAAAACCTTACGAAAGTTAAAGGAATTGGTGAATGGACAGCTCAAATGTTTTTAATTTTTACTTTAGGTAGGAAAGATGTATTACCTGATAAAGACTTAGGAATTAAAAAAGCGATTAAACTTTTATATCAATTAGAAGATTTACCAGATACAATTAAAATCCATGAGATAGGTTCAATTTGGGAACCCTATCGATCTGTAGCTTCTTTATATTTATGGAGAGCGCTAGATAGAAAAATAATTTAAGGTGATAGTTTGGAGAGATGTACGTATTTAGGGAAAAGTATCTATGCAGACAAAGTTAAATTAGATTTTTGTGAAGAACAACTGATAAGAAATTCGGGAAGAGAAAGAAAGTTGTTTTGTTATGACTGTGGAAAACCAGTAATATATAAAAGAGGCGAAATACGTGATGCTCATTTCGCTCATCTAGATCACTCAGACGAATGTGATTATGAGGAATACTCGAAATATTGTGCAAAAAGATCGCCTAGTTGGAAAATAGTAAAAGAGATCATTAACTACCATTTCTCAAATATTTATCCTCATGCGATTATTGAACGAGATGAAAGGTTATTCAAAGGTCATTATACAGACTTTTATATCAAGTTAGAGAGTGGATTAGAAATCGCAATTGAAATTGATGATAAAACTATGACTTCAAAGAATTTATCAAACTTTTATGATAAATATAATGAATTACAACTAAATGTTGATTGGATTGTTTTAGATTCAGTCAAAACATTTAATTATGATTATCAATCCTATTACATCAAAAGAGCAAGGTTAAATGAATCAATCAATCATTCTGTTATTGTTGTGGATAAAAGTGATTATACTTTTTGTATGTATAAATTAGATACGAAAAAATATATTTATTCTGATTCAAATATTTGTAAATTCACAGAAAATGTATTTTCATATATATTTGATTTTGAAAAATTAAGAATTTCTGAAAAGGGCTTATATATTGATGAATTTGAAAGTGAATATCAAAAGTGGTTAGGTAAAAGATTATATGAATTTAAACAAAGAGATATAGAGTTAAATAAAAGTAAACAAAGTTACTGGGATGAAGATCATTATATAGAAATCATTAATAGAATTATGAGCGGAGAAAAAAGTTTAATTGATGATGTAGTTATTAGATTATCTCAAGATGAAAATAAACTCGAAATTGTTATTTTCGAACAATTATATAATGGTTTTAAGGATACAGATCTTAATAATTACATAGACATTTTTGAAACTATAATAAACAAAATCAAGGAAACTCAATTATGAGTTTCCTTGTTTTTCTAAATAAGTAAAAAAAAGATGAATAGTTCATTGTCTTTTTCATCTTTTACGATATCTTCAAATCGATCTAATATAATAATAGGTGTGATTTTTTATAAAGTTATTAAATTCATCATATGGTATGAATATCAATATTTGTAAAGTACATAGATTGAAATGGTTCATCAAAATTAATTTCAATACTATTACTATTTGCATTAAAAATATTGATCACTTGTTTTAAAATGACTTTACTACTACCAAATAATTAGCTGCCTCTTCGACTGTTAATAATGTTTGTAAATCTACTTTCAAAATATTCCCCTCGTTTTATTAATATTATAACAAAAATCATCTTATAAAATAACAATATTAATATTTGATTTATTTTAACCTATCTAATGTTTTTCAATTCTTTAATTATCCTATTTTTTAATCTATTTTTACAAAATATAGTCTATATGTATTAATTGTCTATCTCGCTTAAAATCAAACTCATATCCAGTTTCAAATTAGCGATTTTTAAAATAAAAGCAGTTTAAAGTGCTTTTTTAATTAATACATTGTATAATTTATATAGAACTTTAAAAGGAGTTATTAATGGAAATTAAAAATTATAAACAATCGTTATTTTGTACTGTAACTATTCTATTTTGGTTTTCAACATATGCATATGTACCGATATTTACTAATTATTTAAACAGTTTAGGTGCATCATCCAAAATGGTAGGATTAATTGCGGGTTCATATGGTTTTACACAAATGATCTTAAGAATTCCTTTAGGAATATTATCTGATAAAATTCAAAGAAGAAAATTATTTATTATTTTAGGTTTATTGTTTACATTAATAAGTGGTGCTGGTTTACTATTCACTAGAAATAATCTTTATTTGATTTTATTATTTAGAGCAATAGCTGGTGTAGCTGCCTCAACTTGGGTTAGTTTCACAGTTCTTTATACCAGTTATTATAATAAGAGTCATACTTCAAAAGCAATAGGAACAATAAACTTCTTTAATAATACGGGACAAATGCTTGCGATGTTAATTGGTGGACTTGCCGTTCAATTGTTTAGTTGGCATGCATCATTTACATTATCAACTATTTCAGGATTAATTGGTTTACTATTATCTTTTTTTATTATCGAAAATAATGATGAAAACAAAGAAAAAATTACGTTAAAAGGTGTATTAAGTGTTATATCTAATCATAAGCTAATTCTCGCAACCTTATTTGCGATCATTGCCCAAATGATTACATTCGCAACTGCTTTTAGTTTTACTACAAAACATGCAATTAATATTGGTGTTACAAATTTTGAACTTGGTATCCTTTCGTTTGCATCAACTTTGCCAACAGCTATTGCGGCATTAATTGGCGGTAGATATTTGGGTCAAAAGTTTGGTGAAAAACGTATGATCATTATAGGTTTTATACTATTAGGAATTTTTACTTTGGTAATACCATTTACAAATACATTTACTTCGTTGTTAATAACACAATTTATATCTGGAATAGGACGAGGATTATCTTTTCCACTTTTAATGTCTTTAAGTATAAAAGACATTAATCCTAATAAACAGTCAACAGCAATGGGAATTTTTCAAGCCTTATATGGAATTGGGATGACAATAGGCCCAATTATAATGGGATACTTAATCGATAATATTTCACTTATGGTTGGATTTGTAAGTTTTGGCTTGTTAGGTTGTATAACTTCATTGATGTTTTATTTAACAACAAAGAAAATATAAAAGACCATCAAATGATGGTCCTTAAATTATATTAATACCATGGACGTGGACGTCTACGTGGGAAGAATGGAAAGAAAGGAAAGAAAGGGAAAAATGGGAAGAATGGAAAGAATGGAAAGAAGGGGAATCTACCAGGGCGACCAAAGCCAAAACCACCGAATCCACCAGGGCGACCAAAGCCAAAACCACCGAATCCACCAGGGCGACCAAAGCCCATACCACCGAATCCACCAGGGCCACCAAAGCCCATACCACCGAATCCACCAGGGCCACCAAAGCCCATAGAAATTCTATTATCAGGATAATATTCTTGCATATTTAACCTCCGTAAATTATTGAAAAGTATATGAAAAAATAGGTAATTATATAGCTTTTCAGTTTAATTTATGCGAAAAAAATAAATATGAATGGGCGGAGTATTTGATTATAAAAATAATTTGGAGAAAATATTAAAAAAGGAAATTAAAAGGTTGAATATATGAAAACAAAAATTGTTCTAATGGATGAATTTAATATTAACGAAGAAATTATAAATGAAGCAGGTCGTGTGATTAAAGATGGAGGTCTTGTCGCATTTCCAACTGAAACTGTTTATGGTCTTGGCGCAAATGCCTTAAATGGTGAAGCAGTAAAGAAAATCTTTATCGCGAAAGGTAGGCCACAGGATAATCCTTTAATAGTTCATGTTTCTAATAAAAATATTAATCATTTAGTAAGTGAGATCCCTTTTGTTGCTCAAAATTTGATTAATAAATTTTGGCCAGGTCCACTAACAGTTATATTATCAAAATCAAAAATTATCCCCAAGGAAACATGCGCTAATTTAGATACTGTTGGCATAAGAATGCCTGCTAATCAAATAGCGTTAAAGTTAATCGAATCTGCAGGTTTTCCGATTGCTGCTCCTTCTGCAAACCTATCTGGTAGACCAAGCCCTACAGAGGTTTCACGATGTATAGAAGATTTAGAAGGTAAAATAGATTTTATTATTGGTGGAGATAAGAGTAATATCGGTTTAGAATCAACGATAGTTGATTGTACAGAATATCCTCCAGTTGTATTAAGACCGGGTGGGATAACCCTAGAAATGCTTCATGAAATTGATGAAAATATTTATTTAGACCCTTCATTAATGAAAGAACCATCACTTGACTTAAAACCAAAAGCTCCAGGTATGAAGTATCGTCACTACGCACCTAAAGCTGATGTAAAAATTATTGAGGGAGATATTAATAAAACAGTAGAAAAAATCAATCATATGATTATTAAATATAACAACGAAAATAAAAAAGTAGGTGTTTTAGCTACTGATGAAACGAAAGATCTCTATCAAAACTGTATTGTTTTGTCTTTAGGAAATCGTAACAACCTATTTACAGTTGCACAGAATCTATTTGAGGTATTAAGATCATTAGATGATCAAAATGTTGATATAATTCTATCTGAAAGTTTTGAAGAGAATGGTGTAGGAATAGCGATAATGAATCGATTACGTAAAGCGGCAGCTTTTGATATCATTAAATTATGATTTAGATCTTTTTTGATAATAAAACCCTTCACTAATGCTGTATTCAGCATATAATACATCTTTAATATTATTGATGTAATCTGATCTAAGTTCATTCTCAATCATTTCAATATTTATGCCGATTATTTTTAAGTTTTCTTCAATTACCTCACCATCAAGGATAATAGGCAAATTTAAAGTTGAAGAAGGTTCAGAATTTACTTTTAAATCTGCTTTTGATGGAGAATTGAATTGATCTCTTTTCTTTACAGAAAGTTGACCATTTATTTCAATAATCGCGTATTCTACTTCACGCAAAGAAAATACATCTTTACTTCTTAACATACTTGTTAATTCATCAAAATCTATATTTTCTTTCTTTAATAAAGTAAAATTTATTATTCCATCTTTTATTACCAAATGTGGACTACCGATTACTAATTTGCGAACTATTCTAAATCTCTCAGTTAGTTTTTCAATAATAAATACTAGAAAGGTCCACAAGGTGATTGCATATAAAATAAAATAGAGGTTAGTATCTTGATCATACATCGCATTTCCTACAATTTCACCTAAAATAACTGCTGATATAAAATCGAACGGTGATATTTGTGAGACTTGTCTTTTACCTGTAATTTTTAGACTGATTAATAATCCGAAAAACCCCACTATTAATTCAATAGTTAAAGAAAGAAATATTTCAGGCATAATATCCTCCTTCATATCAATACTTATATTTTACCTAGTATTTAAAATGTTATGCTTTTCTTTTTTGCAAAGTCTGATTGAGACTTACTAGTAAATAATGAAAAAAACGGTGTCAAATGAAAAAAGACCAATGGTCTTTGAGGCTGCTGAATTGGTGGCCTCTTTTGAATAATTATCATTTTAAAATATAAAAAATCATTAAAAAAAGGGATGCATGATTACATCCCATTTTCTGTGTGATTAATTAATTTTTAAAAGTATTTATAATTTTTACTAAGTCATGCTCATTTTCAATCCATTCCTCTAAGTAACCACATTTACAACAAATATACATGGTAGGAAATACTGCTCCACTTATAAGACCTTTTGTAAAAATAGTATTTCTTGGACCTTTATTAAAACCATATTTAGCTTTAACAATTTCATTAGAATTACATTTTGGACATATTTTAGTATTCTTCAAAAACTTCACCCTTTCTAATAAATCTATTTTAAGGATATCATTTTTTACTACAAGAGTAAAATATATCTTAATCATTCATTGTTTTTAATGATATTTTTTTATTCGCTTTGTCGTAAAGCTTCAACAGGATTTTTTCTCGCAGCGATAGATGATGGAAGTAATCCAGATATGAAGGTTAAAATAACGCTTATTATGATTAGTATAATGGCATGGTTAAGTGTTAATTGAACTACATTATATAACTGATAATTAAAATTATTGATTATCGAATTTAAAGGAAAAGATAGTATATAAGTTAATGATATACCAAACAAACCAGCCATTAGTCCAATAATGATAGCTTCTGCTTGAAATACGCTTGTTATATCAATCTTTCTTGCCCCTAGTGAACGCAATATTCCAATTTCTTTTGTTCTTTCAAGGACAGATATATAAGTAATGATACCAATCATGATTGATGAGACGACTAGTGATATTGCTGCGAATGCTACTAGAATTGTTTGTATCATATTAATGATTCTACCAAGTGTAAAGCCAATTGTTTCAGCTAGGTCATTATATATGATTTTATCCTCATCTGGTAAGTTTATATTATATTGATCTAAGTATTCTTTGATCTGTTCCTTTGCATTATATGAAGTAGGGTATATATTAATAGAAACTGGTTTATGAATACAACCTAAATTTTGAAGTAAAGAAGTTCTTGTAGCTTCATAACTAAAGTAATCACCAGTTAAGACGTTATAATTTACTTCCTTCTGTTTATTACAAACTTCAGAGGTTGTATTCATATTAATGATGGTTTCTTTTAATATAGGTTTATAGTACAAACCATAATTTGTATTGATTGCTGATTCCTCATTGAGTCTAATAACACCAGAAATTACTAATTTTTGACCATTTTGATAGACTTGATTGATATTAGGATTTTCTACATATATATGATTACTTCTTATATAAAAATCTTTATTAGTAGGAAAAACTAATTCTTTGCCAATAACTTCTTGAAAACTCACATCATTTGCGGTATTAATCGCTAATGCATTTAGTGTGTTGACATTAATTTGGTTATTTTTATCGATAATAATCGTTAACTCATTAGGTGATTCTGGCATTTTTCCAGCTACTATATCAAAATTATTTATTATAAACTTCTGATTATAGGGAAGTTGGGTCCAATCTAATGCTGATATACTTAATTTTTTAATACCATTTGCTGTTTTAGAATACAAAGTATCTTTTAAGCCGTATCTGTATTCAATAGAGGTGTATAAATCACGATTTAAATTATTTATATATTCAATAAAGTTATCTGTAATGATATTTGTATGTGATTGATTATTTTGAGGACGATAGATATTAAAAAACCCTTCTTTGAATTCTTCAGTTTTCTTAATATATTGATTAACAATTCCTAAATTAAGATTAGCAACAATTTTGGTAATAGAAATAGGTAATGTAGATAAAGTTTCTGTTTCTAAAGCATTTACGTTAGAACTGAAGCCTGTTCCTAATGCAAGAACTAAGGCGATTCCAATAATACCAATACTGCCAGCGAATGCTGTAATCAATGTTCTGCTGATTTTTGTTTTTAAGTTATTAAAGGATAATTTTAAGGCAGTATAGAAACTCATACTAGTATGTACTAATTTATAATGATATTCTCTAGTAATTGAAGTTGTTGGCTTAGAATCACTTATTACTAAACCATCTGTTAATCTTATAATTCTAGTAGAATAATGAGAAGCTAGTTCAGGATTATGTGTAACCATAATAACAAGTTTATCTTTGGAGATTTCATTTAGAATATCTAGAATCTGAGTTGATGTTACTGTATCTAGAGCTCCAGTAGGTTCATCAGCTAAAATGATTTCAGGATCATTAGCTAATGCTCTAGCGATTGCTACTCTTTGTTTTTGACCACCAGATAAAATATTAGGTTTTTTATAGATATGTTCTTTTAATCCAACCTGTTCTAATAACTGAATTGCTTTTTTTTTGCGTTCTTTTGAGTTTATACCACTTAAAGTCATTCCCATTTCGACATTTTCTAAAATAGTTATGTGCTGAATTAAATTATAATTTTGGAAAATAAATCCTACACTGTTATTTCGGTAGGCATCCCAATCGTTTGTCTTAAACTGTTTTGTAGACTTACCTTTTATGATTAAATCACCGTCTGTATAATTGTCTAGTCCTCCAATTATATTTAATAATGTGGTTTTTCCGCCACCTGATGGACCTAAAATTGATACAAATTCGCCACTTTCAAAGGTCAAATCGATACCTTGTAAAACAGGAATTTCATTATTTCCAATATAATAAGATTTACTTATGTTTTGTAATTGCATCATATAATCACCGCTTCAAATTTATTTATATCTGTATTCTTATTATAAGAAAAAATAAATATTTTAAAAAATAATTGACAATAAATTTTACTTATTGTATCATTAAATTAGATATACGAATTAGGTTCGTATATGCGTACTGTGAAGAATATAAAATACTTTCCTTTCTTTGTTTTAAACATTTAACGCTATAAAACCTCATATTAATGGGGTTTTTATAGCTGTTAATATAAAATTTTGAAAACTAAATTAAGAAAAGAGGATAATATATGATTATTGGTAGAGAGTTAAAAGAATTAAGAAATTACTATGGTCATAGTAAGAACTTAGATTTTGCGATTGATTTTATTTTAGGTAATGATCTTATAACCTTTGGGGTAGGTAAACAAGAATTATTAGGAAAAGAAGTAACTTTAAGTGTTGAAGAATATGAACCGAGAGACATTGAACAATGTTATTTTGAAAATCACCACAAATACTTAGACATTCAGATCGTGTTATCAGGTAAAGAAGGATTTGGTTATGCTAATGTAAATAATAAAGACTTACAAGTAACTAATGCATATAATGCAGATAAAGATATAGCTAAATATGCTCTTAAGCCTGAATTTATATTTGAAATGCAAACAAATTCATTTGCGGTTGTTTATCCAGAAGATTTACATATGCCTAAAATTAAATTAGCTGATAGTTTACAAGTTAAAAAGGCTATTTTTAAAGTTAAATTATAAATTAATCAAAGGCTTAATTAAAGCCTTTGATTTTTTCTTTATCTAGATTTAAAAGTTATAGATTATTATTCTTTTTTAGTGTAATATTAATATAGATGATGAATTGATAAGGTGAGGTTTCAAGTATGAATCGTACATCAGAAAGAACAATAGAGATGCTAGAAATTATTTCTAAACAAATAAATGGCATCAGCTTAAAAGAAATAGTAGAAATAATGAATATTCCAAAATCAAGTGCTTTTGATATTTTACATACATTAATTAAATTAAGGGTTGTATCTGAAAAAGAAGGTAAAGAAAAGAAATACGTTATAGGTGTAAAAGCATTTGAAATTGGTAGTACTTTTATGAAGGATATAGACTTAATCTCAAAAGCTAAATATGAATTAGAAGAATTGTCTGAAAAGTTAAATAAAACAACTTTTATTGGTGTTTTAGATGATGAACAAATATTATATGTTTATAAACACCAAGCTTCTAATGCGAAAATTACCGCAAGTAATGTAGGAAGTAAAAATGACTTATATAATACATCATTAGGAAAAGCGATTTTAGCTCATTTAGATAAAAGTAAACAATTAGCAATAATCGATAGAATTAATTTCATTACGAAAACTCAAAATACAATTATTGATAAAAATATATTTATAAAAGAATTAGAGAAAGTCAGAAAATTAGGATATGCGGTAGATAATCGTGAACTAGAAAATCATATGTTATGTTTTGGAGCACCTGTTTTTGATTATACTGGAAATGTCATTGCTTCAATAAGTGTTTCAGGTCTTTATGATGATGAAACTAATTTTGAACTTAATGGTGAAATGATTAAAGAAACAGCGGCTAAAATATCTGCTAAACTAGGTAAATTACTATAATATTAAGGGATTTGAAGTTAACTTTAAATCCTTTTTTAATTTTTGAAAATGTAAACGTTTTAAGAAAAAAGTAATTTTTATTGACATTATTTTTTTATTATAGTAATATAATATTATAATAATTCCGAACAGTGTTCGTAATTACGAAAAATATTCACAATGAGGTATAATTTATGTATTTTAATATCGTTAAATTAGATCCAGTAAATAATTACTATATATTTACTAAAGCTGATTTAGTAAAACTTAAAAAGTCCATAAATAAAATTTATCTTAATCAATATGAAAATGATATGAGTGGACTATTTGATATACCAGTTGAAAGTGTTACTACAAAAGCAAACATTCCGCCAAGTAATGATGTACATGACTATGTAAGTTTAGCTACTTATTATTGGCCAAATCCGAACACTGAGGATGGATTTCCTTATATACAAAAAGATGGAATAGCGAATCCAGATGGAATAAACTACGATAAAGATAAATTACGAAGATTAGCGTATTTAGTATATCATTCAGGTTTATTATTTCTTTTAACTGATCAGCTTAAGTATTACGAATTATTAAAAAAACATTGTTATAATTGGTTTATTGATGAAAACACCAAAATGAATCCAAATTTAAACTTCGGCCAGTTTATTCCAGGGTTAGTAGATGGTAGAGCAGAAGGGATAATTGATTATTCAGCAAACTTTAGTTATGCATTACATATGATAACTTTATTATCTCAATTTAATTTAATTGAAACTGACCTACTAAATGGTATAAAATCTTGGCATAAAAGTTTTAAAAAATGGTTAGTTGAAAGTGAAATTGGAAAGAAAGAATCACTAGCTCAAAATAATCATGGGACTTTTTATGATTTTTCTTTATTAGTTATAAACATTTTCTTAGAAGATAATGAAGCAGTTATCAATAAATCAGCTAACTTTTTAGAAGAAAGAATTAATAGACAAATTATGCAAGATGGTTCTTTACCAAAAGAAACTGCAAGAACAAAATCAAAAAGTTATACCTTTATGGGTTTAAAAGGAATGCTTGACTTTGCTGAATTAGTAAAAGAATTTGATATTAATTTACTAAATACTAAAGTGAACTTGTGCGTAGATTGGTTGTATAATTTAGCAATAATATCTCATGATTCATGGCCTTTTACACAAATAACACCATTTGATGAAGGGATAAATATCCAATTCATTCACCAAATATCTAAATTATATGGTAATAAATATTATAATAAAAGTACTTTTAAAATTGAAAATATAATTAACAAAGTACCTTATTATTTGTTTATTGAATAAATTGAAAAAGTATAGGAGGAGATATAATGAATAAAGTAGCAGTGGTCACAGGTGCTAGTGGGGGAATTGGCTTCTCTGTTTGTAAAACATTAGGTGAAGCTGGTTACACTGTTGTATTGAGTGACATCAATGAAGAAAGAGGACAAGAGAAAGTTATTCAATTAAGAGAACTCGGAATTAAATGTGATTTCTATAGTATTGATGTTACAAATGAAGAACAAGTTAATGAAAAATTTAAATTAATTGGTGACAAATATACCAAAATTGATGCATTGATTAATGCCGCTGGTGGGTTAGGTGGAAGAAGTCGATTTGAAGATATGCCAACATCATTCTATCGCAGTGTTATGGCATTAAACTTAGATAGTGTCTTATTTGTTACCCGTGCAGCAATTCCTTTCCTTAAAAAATCTGGAAATGCTTCTATTGTTAACTTTACATCAATAGCAGGATGGAACGCAGGTGGACCTGGTGCTGGGGTTTATTCAGCAGCAAAAGCAGCCGTTACAACATTAACTAGAGCATATGCAAAAGACTTATCTGAATATAATATTAGAGCAAATGCTGTAAGTCCTGGTACAATTGATACACCATTCCATGCTGAAACAAAAACTAATAATCCAGCTTTGTTTGAATCATGGAAAAATGGAATTGTAATGAAACGTTTTGGAGAACCTCATGAGGTTGCATCAGTTGTTGAATTTTTAGTTAGTGATAAAGCTTCATATCTAACTGGTGAAGTTATCCAAATAAATGGTGGTCAAGCATTTATTTAATAAAATAAAAATTGGGATGCAAAAGCATCCTAATTTATTTTTATAGAAGGAGAAGTAGGTTAATGCGAATGACTGATAGACGTCAGCGTATATTACATGGGAAATTATTTTCAACTATTCTTATTATAACACTACCAGTAGCTATCAATAATTTAATAATTTCACTTTATAACATGATTGATGCTTTGTTTATTTCTTCTAGAGGTGCACTATCCTTGTCATCTGTTACATTTATTGATCCAATAATTACGTTCTTTTACGCTTTTAGTATGGGGATTACGATAGCTACAACAACCATTATCGCAAGAAAAATTGGTGAAGGTAATTTATCATTAGTCAAGAAGAATATAGTCCAAACCCTATTACTTATTACTATTGTAGGAGCTATTATTGCCTTCATAGGTTTTTCGTTTGCTGAAAAAATTTTAATATTTCTAGGTGCAACAGATAATATAATTAATATTGCTACTAAATACTTTAAAATCCAAATGTTAATTATTCCTTTAAAATTTATCGGTGATTTATATATTGGAATTAAAAGAGCTGAAGGTAGCAATACAAAAGCTATGATTGTTAATATTATTTCAATCGGAATTAAAGTTATTTTGACATATATATTTATTTTTAAGTACAATTATGGAGTAACTTCATTAGCTTATTCAACATTGATTTCTTTATCATTTATAGCGATTATTGCAATATTTGAATTATTTATAAAGGATAGTAATTTTAAAATAGATTTTAAAGATTTAAAAATTGATTATAACATTCTAGCACCATTAATAATAATTAGTCTTCCATTAATAGTTGAAAAAACATCACTTAGTTTTAGTAATGTCATAGTCGGAATGTTTACTGTCAAGTACTCAGAGACAGTTTTGGCTGCTTACGGATTAACAAATAAACTTAATACGATTATATTTAGTACAGCAACTGGATTTGGCGTAGCAATAGTAGCATTAGTGAGTCAAAATTTAGGGAATAATAATGTAAAAAGAGTTAAGGAAGCTATTAAATTAACGATGTGTATTTCTATGTCAATTTCCCTTATTTTATTAGCAATATTATTTATTTTTAAAGATAAAATTGTTTTGCTATTTACAAAAGAGGATGTTAAATTTTATCAACATACTATTAATGCGATGAATGTATATACTATATCCGTGATTCCCTGGACAATTTTCCAACTGATTATCGGTGTATTTCAAGGATCTGGGCATAATCTCTATCCTTTAATGATTAGTATTTTTAGGTTATACATATTTAGAATTCCAGTTATTTATATATTAAGTCATTTTACTAATTTACAAGAATATAGTATTTGGTACAGTATGTTATATGCAAATATATTAACAGCTTTCTTTGCGATCGTGTTATATTATTTAGTTAGGTGGGAGAAAACTCCTAAGATATTTAAAAAAACATAAAGAACCTATAATTTTAGTTACTAATTTTTTAGTAACTTTTTTCTACTTTTTTCGCCATTCCGAATATCGTGCGTATATATGAAAAAGATATTGACTTAAAAACAATGACTATTATATAATTATATATGGGAGAAAATGCTTTCATTTGTAAAAATGAAGCAAGAAAGAGGAGGATTGCTATGAGAAAATTATCTTTATTCATGTTATTAATGATTATGTTAGTAGTTGCTAATGGATGTAGAAAATCAACAGAACAGAATACGTCAGCTACAACTACGGGTAGTACTACTACTACCACTACTACTGTTTTGCAAGTACCCAGATTTAATAGTGCAATTGCTCGAAGTGGAGAAATTGCAAATAGTATTAGAATTATAGCAAGTGCTGAGGATAGTACTGCTGTAATTTATTTCGTAATTATTGCTGAAAACGCACAAGAACCCAATGATGTACAAATTAAAGCAGGGGTAAATTATGACGGTGTAACAATATTAGATAAAGGTTCTGCAATTGGAGAAATCGTTGAAGATAGAACGACAGGATTAGTTGGAGAAACGACATATAAAGTTGCCTTTGTACTAGAACTAAATGGAATGTTTAGTCAAGTAACTTTTAGAACAGCTGAAGCAACATCAGAGGATGATTTAGTAGATCGTGGAGACGGATCGAGTGAAAATCCTTTCTGGGTTGAAACCATAGCTGATTTACAAAAAGTAGGTACAGGAACCGATGGTTGGGCAAATACATTACATTATGTTTTAAAGAATGATATTGATTTAATAGGTGTTGATTGGAATCCAATCGGTAGAAATGAAGATGGAACATTTATTAAATTTAATGGAACATTTGATGGATCGGGTCATGTAATAAGTAATGTAACGATAAACAATAAGATTTGCTTTATTGATCCATTAGACGCAACAAAAAATGAAAAATCTGGTTTTTTCTGTGAATTAGACCTTGAAGGAGTAATTAAAAACTTTCATTTAAGAAATGTAAATATAACAGCTAACGAAAAGCGTGTTGGTGGTATAGTCGGATACTCAAAAGGTATGATTGAAAACGTATCGGTTATAGGAGGAACAATTTCAGCAACAACAGTAACTGACTCTCAAGTAGGTGGAATTGTTGGTGCGGTTTATGAATTAGGTTCTATCAGCAAAGCCTACACTGATATTACAGTTAAAGGTGAAGGAAAACGTATTGGAGGTATAGTCGGATCAATAGATGTTTCAGATAAGTCAACAGAGAATTTAGTTATAAGTGATGTGTATACAATTGGTGATGTTATTGGATTAACAGCTTCTTCTAATCAAGTGGGTGGAATTGTCGGTTATTCAAGAAACACTAACATCGAAAGAGCGTATGCATCAGGTAATATATACGGTACTACTGATATTGGTGGAATTGCTGGATTTATGCAAAAAAGAAGTAGTAATACTTTATACGATGGTCAACCACAATTGAAAGATTCTTTCTATATGGGTAGTCAAGTTGTAGGTAAAGGGGATGCAAGCGGTGCAAATCGAGTTGGAGCTCTAGTAGGAAATATCTCTACCAATAATAATACCGTTGCAGTGTTAGTGAACAATTATGCTATAGACTCTGTAATTCTTTCAGGTAAAGTTGGAACGACAGCTTATATGGGAACTAATGTTAATTTTGATAAATTTATAGATACTACTTGGTTATCAACTCATTTAACTGGTTGGAATTTTACAAATGTTTGGGAAATAAAAACAAGTGCTGTTAGACCAGTTCTTAAAGGAATGAATGATAATGGATCTAAAGTTGAACATACAGTTGATTTATTAGTTTATGATGTATTAGCTAATAAGGGAGAAACAGTAGGTACATTAATAATTAATGCCAAATCAAATAAAACAGGAAATATTTACTATGTATTAGTGTTAAAAGGACAAACAGCACCTACTGCAGTAGAAGTTAAGAGTGGTGCAAATTATGGTGATGTAACTTTAGTTGCATCTGGATCTGTGTTAAATTCAAAACAAATTAATGAAACTAAAGCTTTATTAATAAATACTGAATATGACTTATATGTTTATGTCGAAGCTGGTAGTGAAACTACTCCTGTTACAAAAGTATCAGGAATATCTCAAGATATATCAACAGGGGAAAAACTAATAGAAGCTAAAAATGGATTAGAAATAGGCTCTGCAGAAGTAAGCAGTAATGTAACACTACCAGTTAATGGATTAAAAGGTTCTACCATTACTTGGTCTTCAAATAATACGGATGTAATAGCTAATGATGGTACGATTACAATACCTAATAGTAATACTGAAGTAATATTAACAGCTACGATTACAATCGATGGTGAAAGTATAATAAAAACCTTTAATTTAACCGTTTTAGGTAAAACAGTTGAGGTAAGACTAACAGAAGCTAAAGAAGGCTTAGTACTTACTTATACTAACGTAAATAGCAATATTATATTACCATCCAGTGGATTACATGAATCAACAATAACATGGATTTCAAGTAATCAGTCCGCTATAGCAAATGATGGTACATATACAAGTCCTGAAGTAGTTATAGTTATTACATTAACAGCAAGAGTTTCAATTAATGGACAGTCAGTAACAAAAGATTTTACTATAACTGTAACACCATTAACGATAGAAGAAAAACTAAATGAAGTTAAAAGTGCTTTAAATCTTGTGGCTGAAACAACAACTGATCTTTCACTAGTAACAGAAGGATTACATAATGCTACAATTACTTGGGTTTCAAGTAATCCAGAGGTCATTTCAAATACAGGAATATTTGTTAGACCTGAAACAAGTGTAGATGTAACCTTAACAGCAACGATCACAATCGATGATCAATCAGTGACAAAAGTATTTATAGTAAACGCAATAGAAATTGAAGTTAATCTTCCTTGGGGCGGTGAAAATCCTGAAACATTAGGTTTTTATCCAATTTATAGTGTTGCTGATTTAGAAGCGTACCGTGATGGCGCAAATAATGGAACTATACCTAAAAATTCAACATTTAAATTAAAACGAAATATTGATATGTCAATTGAATATGGGCCTCAAGGGAAAAATTGGACTCCAATTGGATTTACGCCAGACGGAAGTGGAATTATAAAATGGAGAGGGACATTTGATGGCCAAGGCTATAAAATAAATGGATTATACATAGAAGAGACTTCTTTAAATAATAAAGATTATGGTATAGGTTTCTTCGGAACAGTTGATACAGGTGCAGTCATCAAAAATGTTAAATTTACAAATGTTTTTGTCAAAGGATTAACATCTGTAGGAACATTAATTGGTTATGGTAAACCCGCACTAGTTGAAAATGTGTCGGTGGATGGTGGTACTGTCATTTCAACAAATACAGGTGACTCTAGAGTTGGTGGCATAATTGGTAGATTAGCTCAATCTAGTACAGATTCATTAGTTAATAAATTGTGGTCAAATGTTTCAGTAAGTGGAAGTAAATATGTTGGTGGTTTAATCGGACATGTAGATTATACTGCAGATACGACATTTATAATTTTTGTTAAGAATGTATATACACTTGGTGATACTACTGGTACAAGTGATTGGGTTGGTGGAGTAGTCGGTTTCTTAAGAGCTAGAATGGAAAATGCAGTATCTTATGGTAATGTATCAGGTAACAAAGTTGGTGGAGTAGTAGGTTATGTACAAAATCCTGCAGCAACAACAGCTAGACCGCTAGCTGCGCTTGATAATGCGATTGCTTTAAATTCTAGTATTATAGGAACAACTGAATCCGCTAGAGTTGTAATCGTAGCAGGTTCTAATGGTGAAGTAGATTCACTTACAAAATTATTTGCACTAGACACACTAGCAGGTGTAGATGGAACTAATGTAACTGCTTTAGAAATAATAGATGCTAATTGGTTTTCTACTAATTTACCAAGCTTTGATTTTACTAATGTTTGGCAAATTCTAGATGGTAAAGTAATTTTAAGATAACAACAAAAACGTACCATATTCTATGAGTAAGGTACGTTTTAAATAAATAGTGAAAGGTGATAGGTAGTGAAAAAAATATTAATTACTTTAATTTTAATAGTAAGTGTTTTTATTTTAGCTTCATGTAAAACTAAAACAGATTCTAGTTTAACTTCAGGTTCTGAAGCAAGTACCGCAGTTACTACAGTTGGTAATACAGTTATTCCAGGAAGAATAGTTTATTCAAAAGGTCATAAAGAATGGTTTTATCCAGGACTTTATGAAAAAGATGGATCTGACCACATAAGAACAGTTGCTAATGAAAGAACAGGCATGAGCATAGATGTTACTTTATATGGGGCTAAACCTAATGACCCTAATTTTGATAATGTAATCCCTGTTAAGGAAGCAATTCTAGACGCACAAGCTGGAGATGAAATTTATTTCCCAGCAGGAACTTATTATTTCAAGACAGCAACTTTATATACTCCATATATTTCTCACATTAATTTAAAAACAGGTGTGAATCTAAGGGGAGAAAGTAAAGAAACAGTAAGTTTGGTTTCTAACTTCACACAATTAGATAATCAAAAAGAAACAACTGTAATTTCAGTTGTAAATGCTAGTAATGTTAAAATATCAGGAGTAACGATTACTTCGATTGTATTAGATAGTGAATTACCAGATAAAGATATATCAAGTAAAAACTCCTATAATTACGATGCTCCTAAATATGGTATTAGTGTAGAAAACACTAAAATTGGTCAAATTGTGAGTAATGTATCTATTGATAATGTTTTAATAGAAAAGTTTCAAAGAATTGGTATACGCGTTAAAAGTTCTAGAGATGTTGCTATCACTAATTCAAAATTTCAAAAAGCGGTTGATTTAGGTGGTGGGGGTGCTGGTTATGGTATTTCAATCCAAGGTAGCGGAAATAATATTGATTTGACAAATACTAATTTTGATACTTTATTTAATGTTGTAGAAAATAATGAATTTATCGGGCCGTGGCTAAGACATGGAACTATTATTCAATATTACGCTCATAATAACTTAATAACAAATAATATCTATCGAGATGGATTATTAGATTGCATTGATTTACATGGTGAAGATGAGTACCTTAATGAAGTAAGCTACAATGAGGTGTTTAATACTAGGGCTGGAGCAGGTATAGCTGCAGGTAATAGTGGAGCAACACATGATGCTACAGGGCCCGGAAATTACATTCATCATAACACAATTGATGGCGGCAGAAGAGGAATAGATGTTATTTTAGGTACAACATATTCTTTTATTTATGATAATACGATTAAAAATTTATCTGCAGAAAATTCAACCGGCATCCAAGTTTCAAATGCTCCTCATACCGTGATTAAAAATAATGTGATTGAAAATATTAGGGGTGAAAAATCTAAAGGAATTAATATCGTTTACGCTTTTATTTGGAATAATCCAGCTGCAGGCATCCCTTCTGTAGAAATAACTGATAATAAATTTACAAATAATAAATATGCTATGTTTATTGAAACCTTCACGGATGATTCGCTAATCAAGGATAATACATTCACAGAAAATGGTACTGATTTTGTCAATAGTAAAGCTAATTTTGTTTTACCTGGAAGATCTGAAGATATGGATCCTAAAAATGGTCAAGTATTAGTTGCATCTCAAGATACATACATCGAAAGCGGGACACCAATATCAAGCTATGGAGCTTCTACTACCTTAAAATTTAAAGGTGAAACAATTGAACCAGGATATAACAGAGTTGTATTTTATGAGTTTGATAACTATGAATATGAAGCAGCGAATTATGATAAAATCTATTTTAGGGTAACAGTAAAAGCGAGAGATGGTCAAACAACAATGAATGTTTGGGGAAAAGAAAATCTCGAATGGAATGAAAATTCATTATCATGGAATACAGCATCTTATATCGATTCAACGCAAATGTTTAGTAAAATCTATGATCCAAATAATGAATTAGTCAAGGTAATAGATTATAAGTTTTTGGCTACAGGAGACTCATTTTATACTTACTATATTGATATTACAAATTATGTTAAAAATTTAAGTGGCGGTAATTTTTCTTTTATTATCACGAATGAAGGTATAGAAGAAATGTATAATGAGTTTAGACCAAAAGAACATAAAGTTTTAAATGAACAACCAGCACTTATCTTTGTAAATGAATAAAATAAATAACTCCTTAAATTACTAAAATTTAGGGGGTTATTTATTGTTTTTTCGTAAATACGAAAATTAATCGCATATGCGAAATTAATATTGACTTTCATTTTGTGGTAATATATAATAAAATTATATTAGAAAGTGCTTACATCAAGTAAAACAAGGTGAATTTATGGAACTAACTTTAAATAAATATCGAATGATGGATTTAACTTTTTTTAGTATATTAGCTGTAATAGCTGAAGTAATAAGTATAGTCGCGTTAAGAGAATTTTCAGGTGCTGGATTTTATCTTAGTTTCTCAGTAATGATTGCAATCATTTCAATCATTAGATGGGGTGCTATTGGTTCAGTTGTTTATATTGCATCTGGCATACCTATGATATTTATATCAAGTGAAGAAATATTAACCGGGTTACTATTATTTCCTTTAGCGAATACATTTATTTCTTTGTCTACTATCATCTTTCTATTCATTAAAAGAGAAGATATTATAAAAAATAGATTATTATTCCTTACCTATCAAGTTTTGGTATTTGTATGTATTTCATTTGGAAAAGGAATAGCTAGTTATATAATAGATGGAAACTTTATAAATGTTTTGTATTCTTATTTTGTAAGCCAATTATTTTGTATTCTTATTACATGTTTGTTTTTGACCTCTATAAGTAAAAAAGAGGGATTGGTTGTAAATATGGAAAAATATATTTTATCAGTAAGAGTGGAGGAAGGGAAAAATGATATTTCAAGATGAGATATTTAATAAACTCAGAAAATATGTGAGGATTATAATTAAAGATTGGAGACTATATGTCTTACTCTTACCAATGATCATCTGGTTTTTAATGTGGATTTACAAACCAATGGGAGGATTATTGATAGCGTTCAAAAACTATGAACCTGTTAAAGGTGTTGAAGGAAGTGAATTTGTCGGTTTCTACAATTTTGAAAACTTAATGTTTGGTAACAAGGCTTTAGAATTTTGGAAAGCATTTAGAAATACTTTTTTAATTAGTTTATATGGACTAATCTTTGGGTTTCCAATTCCAATCATATTAGCAATCCTTTTTAGTGAAATAACCCATGAACCTTATCGAAAATTAGCTCAAACAATAACTTACTTGCCACACTTTTTATCTGAAGTAACTATTACCGGTCTAGTCTTAACATTAATATATCATGGAGAAAAAAATACAGGTGTATTAGCCCAGTTTTTATTTGAATTAAACATAATACCTGATGGTACAAAAATAATTCAAAGTCACCAGTACTTTAGGCCACTTTTTATAGTTACAGGAATGTGGAAAGAAGCTGGGTATAGTTCTATCGTCTATTTTGCGGCAATAATGGGAATATCACAAGTGTTATATGAAGCTCTTAAAGTTGATGGGGGAAATAAACTACAAGAAATTAGGTATGTCACTTTACCGGGTATGGCTCCGACTTTAATAATTATGATCATTTTACGGATAGGAAACATACTTTCTGTAGGATACGAACGGATTATCCTATTATACAACGAAAATATATACGAAACTGCTGATGTATTAAGCACATTAGTAATAAGGTATGGATTAGAACAACAAAATCAAGAAGCATACGGGGCGGCTACGGATATGTTTAATTCATTAATAGGCTTTATTTTAGTTATTGGAGCTAATTATATTAGTAGACAAATCTCTGATACTTCATTATGGTAGGTGTAAAAATGGAGAGATTAAATAAAAGTGAAATTATTTATAAGTTTATTGCTTATACATTAATTGGATTATTTTCATTAATGGCTTTATATCCAGTCGTGTATGCTTTTTCTGCATCCATTAGTGGAAAAATACCATATGAAACAGGTAAGGTTATATTATTACCTAAAGAAGTTAGTTTTAAAGTATATAGATTACTCTATATTGATAAATTGTTTTGGATTTCATACATAAATACTCTCTATTATACTGTGTACGGTACAATTTGGAGTATGGTTATTTCTACCTGTGGGGCATATGCTCTTTCAAAAAGTAGATTACTATTTAGAAGAAAATTTAATTTATTTATTGTGTTCACAATGTGGTTTAGTGCTGGGATTATACCTTCATATCTAAATTATATGGGTATGGCAGTGAATAACCGTGTGGGTATAATAGTGGCTTTCGGTATTCAAGCCTATAATATCATCCTTTTAAGAAATTATTTTGAAGGGGTGCCAAAAGAAATTGAAGAAGCAGCAATTGTTGATGGTGCAAATGAATTTCAAATTTTCACACGTATTTATTTACCTATGTCTAAAGCAGCGCTTGCAACAGTAACACTATTTTATGCAACAAGTAGATGGAATGGATACTTTTGGTCAAGTAGGTTGCTAAGAGATTCTTCAGAACAACCACTACAAGTGTACATGGCTAATAAGGTAGATAATTATCAAAAAATGTTTGACGGTATGCCAATAGATATACCCTATGCAGCTGATTCTTATATATATGCCATCTTAGTTTGCTCAATTATACCTGTTTTGTTAATATATCCGTATATTCAAAAATATTTTGCTAAAGGGGTTAATTTAGGAGGAGTAAAGGGTTAAATTGTTTTAAATTGCATGCCAATTTAAATAAATAATAAATTATAGGAGGATAAAATGAGAAAAATACTTACAGTTTTTGTATTTATCATTACCTTAATAGTTCTTACTGCTTGTAAAACAACAAGTACAGAAAAAAGTGAAAATACCAATAATACATCATCAAGTGGAACAACTACGGCGATTGACAACACACCCGGATCATTAAAATTCAATTTAGCTTTTGATAATTATGAAAGAACTATGACTTATAATCAAGGAGATCCATTAGTAATGCCTGATGGAAAAACCTTTGTACAAGGTGATTTGAAACCTGTATGGCAATACATTTCAGAAGAATTAAATATTGATTTTGAAGATGTAACAATTCAAGATCAATCAGGTGCAGAAATGATCAATTTTTCTGCAACTACACAATTTACTGATGCTGATATTTATGGAGGAAATAGTATTGGTGATGAATTAATGGCATATGGAGCTCAAGGATATTTTGTAAATTTAAATGAACATTTAAATTCTATGCCAAATTTCAAAGCCTATCTAGATGAATATCCAAGTGTTAAAAAAGCAATTACAGCTTATGATGGTGGAATATATCATATTCCATACGTAGCTGAGATTGATAACTTCGCACGTATGTATGAAGTTAGAGAATCATGGGTTAAAACATTATTGGATTCACCTTTAAGTGGATTAGAAACTGAAACTGCTCAAATTACAACTGCATTTCAACCTTATTGGATTGGTTCAAATGCTCGTAATATTCAAAATGTAATTCAATTACAAAATACGGCTGCAACAGGTGGTCTATTAACTCGTAACGTGGCTTTAACTAAATTAGTCGATTATATAAAAGTAACGTATCCAACATTTGCTAGTCAACCATCTAAATTATTTCTAGGAGCAGAAGCTAAATATGACATCGATGAATTAGTGGCTTTATGGCGTGTTATAAGACTCTCTCCAAATACCTTATCTAAATTAGAAACAGGAACAGCTAATCCAGAAGCAGTAATTGCACCCTATTTCGTTAGACAATCTAGTTATAGAGAAGAACTATTTAGATTAGCTAATTATTTTAATGGACAACGCGTTCATGGTTCAGACTCATATGGCTCAAGATTCTATCTTGACAATGAAGGGGAATTACAATTCTCATATGCTGAAGATAGTTTCTTACAAATCTTAGATTCTTTTAAAGCAATGTATTCTGAAGGCTTAATTCATCAAGAATTCGCAGATAAATCTAATAAAACAAACTTCAGAATGGACTTCTATGGAAAAGATACAGTTGTAAGCCATAAATTATTTGGATTTATGACATTCGACTTCACAGCTTCAACTACAGGAATTAAAGATCAAACTGATGTAACAGCAATTTTACCACCAGTTAGTAAAATTAATGGTGGAAATGAATTTGTTCATTATATTGAAAATACGCGGGTTATTAAACCTGACGGATGGTCAATTTCAAAAACTACAACTGGAAAAGATTTAGATGATGCACTTCGTTTATTTGATTATATGTTTAGTGAAGAAGGAAACGTCGTTCAAAACTATGGAGTACCTGCAAACATTGATCAAAATGAACAATTTACTGCACCAGATGGTACAAAGCATCCAAAATTAAACGCTTGGTTCCTAGAACAGGCAACTGAGCATTCAAGTGGGGACGCTTCAACATTTGTTAGAGATTATATTGGTGGCAATATGCCTATTGGTTATTCGAAAGAAATCGGATTTGAATACCAATATACATCAGCACAAGGTTTTGCTTCATGGAAATTATATAATGAGGCAAATATTTTTTCTTCAACTTATAAAGCAACAACAAGTCCATACTTCAGTCTAGTTCCACCTGTATTTTCATTAACAGAAGTTGATTCAGATATATTAGCAACCTTAAACATTGGTGACTCACAAGTTGATGCAATGTTTGCATATGTTACAGGTGCACAAAATGCTGCAGCAGATTGGGAAGCAATAAAACAATTATACGTGGCTGCAGGAATTGAAGATTACATTGATATCTATCGTGTAGCTTATGAAAGCATGAAATAAAAAAACGTGTAGTGGGGGAGAATTGTAAGAATTCTCTCTACTCCTAATATGAATATGAATATGTTCATATTAGGAGTAGAAAAAACAAAGGGGAGTAAATTAGATGATGAAAAAAATATTAATTAAACTACAAAAATATATGACATTTATATATCTATTTTTCGCCGTATCAGTATTTGTGTACTCTTTAGGCTTTATTACGAAATTGCATGGATTATACTTATATTACAATAGGTATAAAGATATACTTAATTATTATCGAGAAGTTTTACAACCATTTAATAACGAAATCTTTGATAGAGCTATAATATTTATATTATTATCTTTGGCGTTGTTAATTTTGGAAATTAATAAAAAAGCCATGGGAATATTAGGATTAGTTCTTAGCATAGTAACCACAGTTTACTCTTATATTTATTCATTTAAATATATAAAACTATTAAAAGATTTAAAAGATCAATACTTACTATTTGATTTAACAAAATCTAAAAAATATACTAGTTCAACTATAACATTTGATATAGGTCATTCTCTCTATTTTACATTCGCTATTGTTTCAATATTATTATCAATAATTGTGATAATAAACTTCCTAGTTAAAATTAAAAATAGGGGGGCAAAAGAAAATGAGTAGAAAAGAAAAATACTTATATCAAGAAAATCGTTTAGGTTATTCACTAGTAATATTATTTATATTGATAAATGCAGTTAATGCAATAGTTGAACTAAACAATATGAGTATTGATAAGGGTCTGGGAATAACTGTTTTTGTTAATATCATTATCTCATTAGTTACCTTTTTATCGGCAGTAAAAATTAAAAAGTATTTTATAAATTGGACATATTTTACATTCTTATTAGGTCTATTACAATTTTATCGAATAAAATTTGTTCCTATAGAAACAGCAGAGAAAGTTGGTAAAGTAATATTTTTTAACTTCTCTGTTAATAAAATATTGATTACTTGTTTAATTACTTCTGGAATACTAGCTATTATTGGAGCTTTAATCTCATTTAGAAAATGTATTATCAGAAAGCGAATAATTAAGAGAAATTTAATTAAGGTATAATGAGGGAGGGATAAAAAATGGCTGATTTAATACTTTCAGGAGTAAATAAAATTTATCCAAATGGTGTTCAAGCAGTATTTGACTTTTGTCTTGATATAAAGGATGGTGAATTCATTGTATTAGTAGGACCATCAGGTTGTGGTAAATCAACGACACTAAGGATGATTGCCGGTCTTGAAGGGATAAGTTCAGGTGATTTAATTTTAGATGGAGTTAAAATAAATGACAAGGCTCCTTCTAATCGAGATATTACAATGGTTTTCCAAGATTATGCTTTATATGGTAACATGACAGTGTATGAAAATATGGGTTTTAGTTTAACAGTTAGAAAAGAAAAAAGTGACAAAATCCATGATGCTGTAATGGATATATCTAAAATTATTGGTTTAAATGATTATTTAAATCGATTACCTGCAAGATTATCGGGTGGCCAACGTCAAAGAGTTGCATTAGGTCGGTCAATTGTTCGAAATGCAAAAGTCTTTTTAATGGACGAACCACTGTCTAATTTGGATGCTCAATTGCGTCAACAAACACGTAAAGAAATTGTTGTTTTACATAATAAACTTAATGCAACGATCGTCTATGTTACTCATGATCAAGTAGAAGCAATGACCATGGCTACTCGAATAGTTGTTATGAATAATGGTTATGTACAACAAGTTGGAACTCCTTTTGAAGTATATAATAATCCAGATAATATGTTTGTAGGTGGTTTTATTGGAACTCCACCTATGAATTTCCTACAAGGAACTATTAAGGGGAATTATTTTATTGTTTTAGATGAAAAAGAAACCGAGGTATTAGTTAAACTAGAAATACCAAATTCAAAGCTTAATGAATTAACTGAATACAATAATAAAGCTGTTGCATTAGGTTTTAGAGCAGAGCATTTATTCATTGAGAATGAAAAACTATCATTACATAAAGAGTCAGCTATTAAGGGGATTGTTGATGTAGCGGAATTATTAGGTTCTGAAATCTTAGTTAAAGTTTGTGTAGGTAAAAACAAGTTTATAGCGAAAATAAACTCTAATAACGAAGTTTATAATGGACAATCTATAATATTAGCTTTGGATATGAATAAGGTACACTTCTTTGATATAGATACATTGATAAGAATTAGAAAATTAGGAGGGAAAAATGGATATACAGAACAAAATAGACAAAAAAAATGTTAATTTTTTTATAACAATCATCATAAAAATACGAGAAAAATTATTAAATATATTTTTGTTTTTTTGGCATTTATCAATTGAGAAAAAAGCTGCATATTTAATTGTCATTAATTCATTATATCAATTATGGATTTCAAAATATCATATTGATGCAATTAATAATGTTTTCACTACCTATATAGGTGTTTGGTTATTTGCTTTTATCATTTTTGGTTTTGTCGCATTATTTAATGCGACAAGAATACATGGTAATAACAGTAAAATACTTACGATATTCTTTACCTTATTAACAACTGCATTTGGTGTTGTATATGTGTATATTGCTTTAAGTGATAATGTTCTATATGAAAAAATAGAAAAATCAATGAATTATGCATATGAAGGTATAGCTGTATATTTATTAGCGTCTATCATGTTGTTTATTAGTATGATTGTTAACAAAAAGAAAAATAGGTGAGGATTTATGCAAATTAAGAGATTCAAATATTGGAGCGATGAAACTAAAGGCAATTTACTGAGAGTATGGGCAGTAGGTGCTGTTTATTTTTTTATTGGTTGGGGAACTTCATTCGGACAAGCAGATTCATATTTAGATAGTATCTTTTTTCTAGCATTAGGTATTACGTTAATTACAATACTTGTGGTTAACCCAATAATAAGAGGAATGTTAAAAACATCATTGGATAAAAAGTATAACGAGACAACAGTTTCTAGTAAAGTTTTTAATCGTCTTACAATCTTTTTTGAATCGTTACTCATTGTCATTTTGATTGTTTTAACATATCAACTTATAAATCAAATTCTGATTGTTGTTTTAAAATTATCTGAAGAAGTTATAGTACTTCCAGTTGAACCGTTTTTATTTTCACTCTTTTATTTTATTTATTATTATCTATTAAATAAAATAATTTTCGTATTTATAAAAAGAAAAAGTAATAGGTGATTTTAATGGGGAAATATGTTTTTATAAATCAAGACATAGAAATTTTAAGAGAAGAAATCAAAGGAGTTAGACTCCCTTTTTTAAAACGATTATTAGAACAATGTGAGTTATATAAGACTATAAAACTATCTATGGAACATCCATCAAAAAGCACAACTTTTATGGGAATAGCGTGTGCTAACTTAGCGCTTGCATACTTGTTGACGAAACAAGATCAATATCTTAATGAGGCTAAACGATGGATTTTTACCATTGTAGGGTATAAAAAATGGGGTAATGCTCATTTAGTTAATGTTGATTTAAGTGCTTCTTGGATTATGTTTGGTTTATCTTTAGCTTATGATTGGTTAAAGGAAAATTTTAATGAGGAGGAAAGATTACTTGTATTAAACAAATTAATTTTACAAAGTGAAATAATGTATGATTACAAGATTGTAAACGAGGGTGAAGGCTGGCCAACTCAATATTGGCAAAATCATAATTGGATTAATTTAACTGGTCTAGCAACTGCTGGTTATGCACTTCAAGATGAATATGAAGGAGCAAAAAAGTGGATAGAAGAAGCCAAAAATAACTTCTCACTTGTCTATGATTACCTTCCTGAAGATGGAAGTGATTATGAAGGGGTTGTATATTGGCGATACGGGGTAATGTGGTTATTTATTTATGCCCACTTAATAAAAGTTGAAGAGGGAATGGATTATTTTAAAATTAATCATTTCTTAAAAAACACTTTTTATTATCGTTTATATCAAGCTGTACCTAATTTAGAAGAAATAGTAAACATTGGCGATTGTCATGATCGTCGTAGTGGACATTCAACCGCGATCTATTATAAAGTTGCTGCTGAATATCAAAATGGTCATGCTCAATATTTAGCTAATTTAGTTAGAAATGAATTTTTATTCAGAGAACAATATGAAAGTCATGTAAAACCTGGAATATTATCTGAGGCAATGTTTGAATTATTATGGTATAACCCACAAATAGAAGAAAAGCATTTTTCTGATTTACCATTTGTCAAGTTTTTTCCTGATTTAGGTCTTATTGTCGTTCGTTCAAGTTGGGATAAAGATGCGCTTCATCTATCCTTTAAATCGGGTCATCCAGGTGGAAAGAAACAATGGGAAAAACTTTGGAAATTATATAATGAAAAAAGTTATAATTGTTTTGGATTAAGTCATCAACATGCTGATAATAATGCATTCATACTTCATGGATATGGCGCATATTTAGCAATTGATGAAGGATACAATCGAGAAGTAAAAACTTTAGAACATAATGTCGTTATTATTGATGATAAAGGTTATCCTGTGGAAAATGTTAACGATGTTCTAACTCAATCAGCATTTAAACTACTAAACGATAATCCCAGTTTTAATCCAACCACTGACTTTATTTCATCAATTGATTTATTTATGAATGAAGCGAACATTACTGCATTTAAAGGAAATGCGTCTAGAATGTATGATCGTTCATTAAACTTAGAGCAATTTACTCGTACATTTTTATATACTGGGAAAGAATATTTTATTATTTTAGATGAATTAAGAAGTAAAGATGAACATAAATATACTTGGATGATGCACACAGATACTTTAGGAAAAAATGTAAAACCAGGTGTTTATGATTATACTAATGGTTTAGCAAGTATGAATTTAACGAATTTATTTCCAGATAACGCTAAATATTCTCAAACAGAAACATATGTGAAAGCAGTAATGACAACTCAAGAACCTGATAATTATCGTGAAATATTAATGAACACTTTAAAAATTGAAAATGAAATAAAATCAAATTCTGTAAATTTTTTAAATATATTAACGCCAAGGCATTTTTATGAAACGGAAAAATTTGAAATCATTAAAATTAGTAACAAAGATACAATCGGTGTAATAGTAAAGGGAAAAGATTTTAAAGATATCTACTTATACTCTCATTCTAATAATATTGAATATGAAAATATCAAAGCGAACGCTATATGGGTATTATGTCAATTTGAATGGGATAAAGTATGTAAGGTTGCCTGTCATGAGGTTACTTACCTGAGTATAGAAAATAAAGTAATTGTTAATGAGAGTGGGAAAACGAATCTTATAAAAGAGGTGTAATATGGAATATTTAAATGAGGAGCTATTAATTAAGTCAATTAATAATAATGTTGATTATCAAAATATGGTTGATCAGCTTAAGATTGAAGTCGATTATTTTTGTAGTACGTTTAGTGATGATCCCCAAAAAATAAGTGGTTGGGGGCATAAATATTTTTGTCAAGATGATGGGGGTCGATTAATATTTGATTTAACTAAACCTCATTCACAAAAATGTGATATTTGTGGTAAAGAATACACAGGCGACTTGTACGATAGCATTTGGGTTTATAATTATCGTAATGAAGCAATTTTAATTTCTTGGAAGTCAGCATTGTTATATAAAATTACCCAGGAAGTAAAATATTTAGATTATGTAAAGCAAATTATTGGTTTTTATGCAGATCATTATTTGGAATTTAAACTTCATAATAAAGATGGTCATATCTATGAAAGTTTAGATGATATGGTATGGGGCTGCGGAAGATTAATGCCACAAGGATTAAATGAATCACTCTTTATAATAAGACTCGTAAATGCTTTAGAAATTGTAAAAAGTGATTTAGGTGATAGTTTTATAAGTAGTGTTAATGAAAAATTATTTAAGGAAGTTTTTAAATTATTAAAACCCCAAGTAAATAAAGTTCATAATATTATAGCTTGGAATAATAGTGCGATTGGCACAATGGGTTTATTTTCTAATAATGAAGAAATGCTAGACTTTGTCTTCAAAGGGGAGTTTAATATTCGTCGTCAAATCCGTGAAGGAGTAACAAGTGATGGGTTTTGGTATGAAGGATCAATTCACTACAATTTCTTTACTTTAGAAGGAATAATTAATTTATTATTATTCTCAAAACTTTATGATTTTGAATTTGGTGAAGAAGAATTAATCATTAAAAACATGTTAACTGCTGCCTACCAATATGCTTTTGACAATCACGTCTTTCCAAATCCTAATGATGGGTGGCCAGATATTAATTTAAAAACATATTCGTACGTATATACAGTAGCAACAAAAATTTTTGGTTACGACAGTGAAGTAGCTAATTTATTAAAAAATATTGAGAATAAAAATACATTAAGAGTATCTGTTCCACTTTCAAAACCATATTATTTTGATAATCGAATTCCACTTGAAAGATTATCATTAATTCCTAATCTTAATATGGAAAACTATTATCCAGTTGTAAGTACATCAAAAAACTTTGAACAATCTCAATTTGGTGTAATTAGAAGAAATAACATCAATGTCTTTTTAAAGTACGGTCATCGAGGACCTTCACATGCTCATCCTGATAAAATGACGATTGAAGTGATGATTGGAAATAAAATGTTAACAAGAGATCTATCAAATTCAGGTTATGGAGCTATATTATGCAATGAATGGCATCGTATGTCAGCATCTCATAATACTGTAATTGTAAATGGTAAAAATCAAGTTTCAATGGAAGGTGGTAATACTATATCATTTGAAGAGTATTGTTTGCATTCTAATGTATCTAATGTATATTCTATTTCTAATAAAATAGATATCGAAACAATGAAAAATACAATGAATGAAGATGAAGTAATTAAATATTTGGTTAAAAATCTATTTATGACAGAACATGAAGCAAAAGAAGCAATTGGAAGTAAAAAAAATATGAGCGAGATCGCAGAAGAAGCGATTCTTTCTGCACCAAAGGTCAATTATGATCGTAAAATTCAACTATTAGACAATGGATTTATTGATGAATTCATTGTTACCTCAAATCAAGAAGTTATTTTTGATTATTTCTTCCATTCTGAAGCAGATTTATTAACAACGTTAGTAACGGAAGAATATTCATTAGGATTTGATGAAAATGGATTTCAACATATCAAAAATGTTAGAAAAGTTGTTTCGAGTAATAAAAATTTAGTACTCAAGTGGCGTTTAGGTGAATATTTATTAGAAAGTAACATTGATTTAGATGATAAAGAATTGTTATTAGCAGAAACTTATGATAATCCCATTACAAAAAATCGTACATCGATAGTAATTCGTCATAAGGGCATGAATGCTGTGTATTCATTAATTTGGAAAATTATATAATAAGGAGAGATAAAATGGAAGTAAAAAATTTTTTTATGAACTTAGAAGTTGAGTTACAAGATTTAGGGAATGGAATTAGTCGTAAAATTTTGGCTTACAATGATAACTTAATGATCGTTGAAGTGAGCTTTGATAAGGGTTCAGTAGGTACATTACATTCACACCCACATGAGCAAATTACTTATATTTTAGAAGGTGAATTTGAATTTACAATAAATGGGGTAAAAAAAGTAGTAAAAGCTGGAGATTCGATGTATAAACAACCTAACATAATTCACGGAGCAATTTGTTTAAAAAAAGGCAAATTACTTGATATATTTACTCCACACCGAGAAGATTTTTTGAAAAAATAATATAATTTGTGATACAATAGAGTTTGTTACAGTTAATTTTTGGTGAATATATAAATAGAAGTAATAAAATGGAGTGTTAATATGAATAAAACAGTTAATAAGGCGATAAGAATACTAGATTTAATATCAAAACATAAAAATGGTTTATCATTAAGTGAAATTGCAGAAAAAACCAATTTAGCAAAGTCTAGTACTTATGATATTTTAGATGAATTATTAAATGAACATATATTAGAATTAAAAGAGAAAAAATATTACGTAATAGGTATAAAGGCTTTTGAGATAGGTACAACTTATATAAATAATACTGATGTAGTAACGAAGGGTAAAAGTGATATCGAGACACTAGCTGAAGCGTTGAATAAGACTGCTTTTATAGGAACACTACAAGGTGATGAGGTAATCTATATTTACAAATTTCAAGGTACGAATGCTAAATTAACTGCATGTAACATAGGGACTCATAAGAAATTATATTATACAGCTTTGGGAAAAGTTTTGTTAGCCTATATGGATGAATCAGAGCGTAATAACATTATAAAAGATACTAATTTTGTAAAGCATACTGAATATACTATTACAAATAAAGAACAACTAATTGCTGATTTAGAACAAATTAAAAGACAAGGCTTCTCAGTAGATAATCGAGAAGGTGAAAGTCATATGCTGTGTTTTGGTGCTCCTATTTTTGATTACTCTGGTAAAGTGGTAGCCTCTGCAAGTATATCTGATTTATACGATGAAAAGGTAAATATAAATGATTTAGGTAACAAGTTAAAAGATGTTTGCCTTAATATATCAAGAAAATTAGGTTATAACAAATAATGTATTTAGGTGAGATTTTTAAACTAAAATTTCACCTTTTTTTTATTGAAATGATACATTTATGATTGACTTTAAAAAGGTAATATTGTATCATTTACATGTGGGTATATACGAACTCTGTTCGTAAATGCGAATGGAGTTAACTACTTTATTTTTTTATAGCCCATTGTAAGCGCTACAAAAATTTAATAAAAGAAAGGTTGGTGCAAATTCTAGGTTAATTAATCTAGAAATAATATGAGAAAAACAGAAGTATTGAGAAGAATTGAAGAAGTTGGTGTTGTTGCTGTAGTACGTGCAGAAAACAGCGATCAAGCAGAAAAAATTAGTCAAGCATGTATTGATGGAGGTATTTCTAGTATAGAAATCACCTTTACAGTACCAGGTGCTGATAAAGTAATTAAATCATTAAATGAAAAATTTGTTGACAGTTTATTAATTGGAGCAGGTACTGTGTTAGATGCTCCAACAGCAAGAATTGCGATTTTAAATGGAGCTAAATTTATTGTGAGTCCTTTGTTTGATTTAGAAACATGCCAACTTTGTGGAAGTTATCAAATTCCTTATATGCCTGGATGTATGACTTTAACAGAAATTAACAATGCAATGAAAGCAGGAGCAGACGTAATTAAGATATTCCCTGGTGAAGTATTTGGTCCAGGCTTTATTAAATCTATAAAAGGACCATTACCACAAGCTGTTTTAATGCCAACGGGTGGGGTTAGTATTGAAAACGTTGGAGAATGGATTAAAAATGGTTGTGTTGCTGTAGGTGTAGGTTCACAATTAACAGCACCAGCTAAAAAAGGTGATTATTTAGGAGTAACCGAATTAGCTAAACAATTTGTTGAAAAAGTTCGTTTAGCAAGAGGTTAATAAATAGATGGAGGTAAATAAGGTAGTAACTTTTGGCGAAATCATGTTAAGACTATCGCCTCCAATGTATAATAAAATCGAACAAACAAATGAATATCAAGCTTATTATGGTGGTGGAGAGGCTAATGTTGCAATTTCTCTCGTTAATTTAGGTCATGATGTACAGTTTGTTACAAAGTTGCCTAATAATCAACTCGGTGATGGAGCTATTAAACATTTAAGAGCTCAAGGAGTAGATATTAGTCATGTTATTCGTGGCGGCGATAACATAGGGATATACTTTTTAGAGCATGGCTTTGGTGGACGTCCATCAAAAGTCCTCTATAATCGTAAACATTCAGCATTTTCTGAAATGAATAGTGAAGAGTTAGATTTTGATTTAATATTTAAT
The DNA here is from genome assembly GCA_029240795.1 of Haloplasmataceae bacterium. Lineage (GTDB taxonomy): Bacteria > Bacillota_I > Bacilli_A > Haloplasmatales > Haloplasmataceae > JARDZP01. The sequence continues at coordinate 45,781 of JARDZP010000003.1, forward strand.
AATGTTAAATGGTTCCATGTTAGTGGGATTACTTTAGCACTATCTGAATCTATAAGGCAATCAACATTATTAGCTTTAAAAAAAGCTAAAGAACATCATGTTTTGGTAAGTTTTGACTTTAATTATCGTGCTAAATTGTGGAGTTTAAAAGAAGCAAAAGAAGCATTTTTAAAAGTTTTGCCTTATGTTGATGTTTGTTTTGCGACAATAAGAGATTTAAAAGATATTTTAGAATATAAATTTGATGGTCCAGATGAAGAATACACACGTGAATTACACATGATGCAATTTGCGAAAGAATTTCAAATAGACTATATGTTTGGAACAGATCGTGAAGTCATCTCAGCAAATGAAAACATTTTATCAGCATTCGCAATCTTAAGAGATAAAACATTTCAGACAAAAGAATATCGCTTTAATATAATCGATCGTGTAGGCGGTGGAGATGCTTTTGCATCTGGTGTTATAAGTGGTTTATTAAATAATTATTCTGATTTTAAATGTGCCGTAGAGTTAGGCTTAGCATGTTCAGTATTGAAACACACACTTTATGGTGATGCAAGTATATTAAAAATGAATGAAATATTAGAATTTATGAAATCAAGTGGAAGATCACTTATAGAAAGATAATAACGGAGGTTAAAATGGCAAAAGTAGTGACAATGGGAGAAATAATGTTAAGATTATCAACTCCTGGAAATAATAGATTCGTTCAATCTGATAGCTTTGATGTAGTTTATGGTGGAGGAGAAGCAAATGTGGCTGTATCATTAGCTAATTATGGTCATGATACATATTTTGTTACTAAACTACCTAAACATGAAATTGGTCAAAGTGCAGTCAATAATCTACGCAAATTTGGTGTTAATACAGACTTCATCGCACGCGGTGGAGAACGTATTGGTATTTATTACTTAGAATCTGGTGCTAGTATGAGAGCATCAAAAGTTATTTATGATCGTGCTAATTCAGCAATTGCAGAAGCGGAATTAAAAGATTTTGACTTTGATGCAATTTTTGAAGGTGCTACATGGTTCCACTGGACTGGAATTACTCCAGCATTAGGTCAGAAAACAAGAATAATACTTGAAGAAGCTTTAATAGCAGCTAAAAGACATCATGTTACAGTATCTGTTGACTTAAATTATCGTAAAAAATTATGGACACCTAAAGAAGCCCAAGAAACTATGACTTATTTAATGCAATATGTAGATGTTTGTATCGGTAATGAAGAAGATGCAGAAACTTGTTTAGGATTCAAACCAGGTAAATCTGATGTTACTAAAGGTGAATTAGAACTTGATGGATACAAATCAATCTTCAAACAAATGCAAGAAAAATTTGGGTTTAAATATGTATGTACAACATTACGTGAAAGTCATTCAGCTAGTGATAATGGATGGAGTGCTTTAATTTATGATGGTAAGGAATTCTATCATTCTAAAAAATATGAAATTCGTATAGTTGACCGTGTTGGTGGTGGAGATTCATTTGCAGCTGGTTTAGTGCATGGTTTATTAACTAAAGGGAATATGAACAACGCATTAGAATTTGCGGTTGCAGCAAGTGCATTAAAACATACAATACCTGGTGATTTTAACTTAGTAAGTGAAAGTGAAGTAAATACACTTGCAGGTGGAGACGCTTCAGGTCGCGTTCAAAGATAGTAAATTTATGATGCATACGGTAAATTTTACCATATGCATTTTAAACTTAAATAAATTGGGAGGATAAAAATGAAATTAGATGTCAGATATCCAAATCATCCTGAAGATTCAAAAAAATATACAACGGATGAATTAAGAAGACATTATTTAATTGAAACAGTGTTTGTAAGTGATGAAGTGAAATTAACTTATTCACATGTTGATAGAATTATTGCAGGTGGAATTAAACCTGTAAATAAGGAAGTTAAATTAGAAGCTGGAAAAGAAATGGGAGTAAGCTACTTCTTAGAAAGAAGAGAAGCTGGAATAATAAATATTGGTGGAAAAGGCGAAATCATCATTGATGGAATCACTTACTCACTTGATAATCGTGATGGGATTTATATAGGTAAAGGAAATAAAGAGGTTATTTTTAGGTCTTTAGATAAAAATAACCCTGCCAAATTTTATTTAAATAGTGCACCAGCTCATCGAGAATATCCAACCGTAAAAATAGAAATAAGTAAAGCAAATCCTAATCGTCTAGGTAATCAAACAACATTAAACAAACGCACAATTTATCAATATGTACATCCAACTGTTTGTCAAAGTTGCCAACTAGTTATGGGACTGACAATATTAGAACCAAATAATGTTTGGAATACAATACCTAGTCATACTCACGAAAGAAGAATGGAAGTGTATTTCTATTTTGATATGGCAGAAGATACCCGTGTTATTCACCTAATGGGTGAACCTACAGAAACTAGACATATCGTTATGTCTAACGAACAAGCGGTTATTTCACCAAGTTGGTCAATACATTCTGGTGTAGGAACAAGTAACTACACATTTATTTGGGGGATGTGTGGTGAAAACCAAACATTTAATGATATGGATCATGTGAAAATGAACGAATTAAAATAGTGGAGGTATAATATGATTTTAGATACATTTAGGTTAGATGGAAAAGTAGCAATTGTAACTGGGGCATCACAAGGTTTAGGTCAAGGTATGGCTTTAGCTTTGGCTGAAGCAGGAGCAAACATTGTAGGTGTAAATCATACGCCAATGCCAGAAACACAAGCTAAGGTAGAAGCATTAGGAAAAGAGTTCTTAGGAATAGAAGCTAATTTATTATCTATAGAACCCATTGATCGTATATTAGAAGAAACACTTAAGAGATTTGGACGAGTAGACATTTTAGTTAATAATGCTGGAATAATTAGACGTGAGGACGCTGTAAATTTTACAGAAAAAGACTGGGATGACGTAATTGATATCAACTTAAAAACTGTTTTCTTTTTATCTCAGGCAGTGGGAAAACAATTTATAAAGCAACAAGATGGTGGAAAAATCATAAATATAGCTTCTATGTTATCTTTTCAAGGTGGACTTCGTGTTCCTTCCTATACTGCTAGTAAATCGGGTGTTAAAGGGATAACAATGTTATTAGCAAATGAATGGGCTAAATATAATATTAATGTAAATGCGATTGCACCAGGTTATATGGCAACAGCAAATACACAACAATTACGTCAAGATGAACAACGTAGTGAAGAGATATTAGCTCGTATTCCAGCTGGTCGTTGGGGCACACCACAAGATATGGCCGGTGCAGTTGTGTTTTTATCAAGTGATGCATCAAATTATGTTAATGGTTTCACAATAGCAGTTGATGGAGGATGGTTAGCTCGATAAAGCTAATCGAAAAGTATGAATAAGGCTATAGTTATATGTGATTTAAAACGAATACCTAAATTATTAGTAGGGTTTTTATTCGTTTCCCTGGGTTTGGTATTTTCTGATAAGTCTAACCTAGGGATGTTACCATGGGGAGTATTTCATTCAGGAATATCTCAACTAACAGGAGTAATGTTTGGTACTGTAGTTCAAATTGTTGGAGTAATTGTTTTGGCTTTTTCAATTATATTTGTTAAGGTAAAACCAGGTATTGGAACTGTGTTAAACATTATCTTTATTGGTATGATTGTCAACTTTATTAATATTATGGGTGTTATAAAAGAATATGAAAGTTTATCTATTCAAATCAGCTATTTAATCGTAGGGATCATTTGTTCTGGATTTGGAACTGCTTTATATGTGAGTTGTAAATTAGGATCAGGACCAAGAGATGGTTTATTTATCGGATTTTCGTTAATAACTAAACTAAGTGTTAAATATACTAAACCTATGATAGAAGGAATTGTTTTAATTGTAGGCTTTTTACTTCATGGTGACTTTGGAATAGGAACATTTGTAAATGCATTTATTTCTGGGTTTGTAACAGATTTCTTTTTTGATGTCCTAAAATATAATCCCAAGACATCAAAACAACGCCGATTTATTGATTATGTCACTAAAGGAAAGGTAGAAAAATGTTAAATATATTTAACGGTTTTCTTTTTATTAAGAGATAAATAGATGTTAATTGTCGGTAAAGATGAGTTATATAAAACTATCAAGCAAGCTTTAGATTGTGTTACAGATAATGATTATACAATCTTGATAAAAAATGGGATATATATTGAAAAAATTGTTTTAGATAAGTAGGTAAGATTTCGACTAATACTGAATTAGCGAATAAGAAACCTCAATGGATTGATTTTGATGCAGGTAGATTAGTGAATAGTGTGAGTATGGATAATTTATTAGATGAGTTTATTGATTATATTGTAAATGTTGTAAATGGTAAATCAACTAATAATGAAAAGAATAACTTCCGTGAAATTGCGATTTTTAAGTCAGGAGTAACTTTGTAATAAATAAAAAACTGTAACTAATTTAATTAGTTACAGTTTTACTTTATTTTGTTATATAAAGGATACCAATACAACCTTTTCCACAATGACTTGATATAACGCATCCAGCTTTTGTTTCATAAAGATTTTCGATCTTTAAATTAGCCTTTAATTCAGTTTTTAAATATTCTGCTTCAGTTTCAGCGATAGAATGAGTTACCATAACAAATTCAGAATCTAAAACTTCTTTATCACCTATAATTTGACTAAGTAATATTTTTAAGCCCTTTTTTTTGCCGATTGGTTTTTGTCCAACTTCCATACCACCGTTTAAAACATGAATTATTGGTTTAATATTTAAAACTAAGCTCATGTAGTTTGCTAAACTAGAACAACGTCCACCCTTATGTAAATAATCTAATGTATCAATCACGAATGAAGTGTGAACTTTGGGTACAATTTCTCGTACCTTTTCTGCGATTTCCTTTGCACTTAATCCTGCTTCCGCAAATTTTGCAGCTTTCATTGCAAGTAATCCTACTCCACTAGATAAGTTTAAAGAATCGACACAATGTATTCTACCTTCAGGAAATTCAGCTGCAGCTAATAGGGAATTTTGATGTGTAACTGATAATTTAGAAGATATTCCTACGTATACAATATCTTTTTCCTCATTAATTAAAGATTCAAAAAATTGATAAAAATCGCCAATAGAAGGAGCTGAAGTTTTAGGTAAAGACCCATTTTCATCAACTTTTTTATATAACTCTTCTGTGTTTATTTCTACACCATCTTTATAAGTATTATTTCCAAAACCAACATAAAGTGGTAGAACCTTTAAATTATATTGTGAAATAATGTCTTGTGTTAGGTCACTTGTACTATCTGTTACAATAACAACTTTTTTCATAAATACCTCCAAAAAAACTATACATTTATAATTTTACTTTAAAAAAGCTGTTAAGTAAATAACTAAACACTTAAACAAGAAAAATTTACCATATTTGTTGGTAGTTTTTTTAAAATTATTATATAATTAATTATCTAAAAAATAAAAGGTAGGTTATAATTTGGAAAAGAAGCAATTACCAATATTAAAAACACAGAGATTAACACTAAGAGAAATAAGTTTATCTGATGTTAATGATATTTTTGAATATGCATCAAAGGCGAATGTTGGACCTAGAGCTGGATGGTTACCGCACGTTGTGATTCAAGACACAAAAAGTTGGGTTGAGCACACGTTAAGTGAAGAATTTTCAGATTCAAATGTTGGGGTATTTTCGATTATAAATAACGAAAACAACAAAATGATTGGTACGATAGGATTACATCGCTATGATGTAAAAAATAATACTGTAGAGATTGGTTATGTGTTAAATCCTGCTTATTGGGGAAATGGGATTATGCTTGAAGCATGTATCGCAATTATCAAATGGTGTTTTGAATCTTTAAATATTTATCGGTTAGAAGTTGGTCATTATGAATTTAATTATCAATCTAGAAGAGTAATCGAAAAATCAGGGTTTAAACTTGAAGGTGTATCACGTCAAAAAATCGTATTAGTAAATGGTGAAAGATGCGATTTATATAATTATGCCATTTTAAAATATGAATATTTTAATAATGAATTACCATGGCAAATTAACAAGAACTAAATTACGAAATTACTTGATTTTGATTAAAAATGACATTAAATTATGTTAAAATATTACTAGTTATTGTATAATAATGGATATATAATAGATAAGAGGGGGTCACAATGAAGAATAAATATGGAAAAGTGGCACTTGTAGTTGGTGCATCTTCAGGAGTAGGAAAAGAAATTGCGGGCTACCTTTTAAATGAAGGTTATAAAGTTTATGGAACTTCACGTAAAGCAACATTTCCTAGCTTTTTTGAAGATAAGTTACAGATGATACCTTTAGATGTTACTAATGAAGAATCAATAAAAAAAGCTGTTGATTTTATCATAGAGCGTGAAAAAACTATTGGTGTTTTAGTTAATTGTCCTGGCTATGGCTTATCTGGAGCGATTGAGGATACTTCGTTAGAGGAAGTAAAAGCAATCTTTAATACAAACCTTTTTGGTATTATTGAAGTATGTAATCAGGTTCTTCCATACATGAGAAAACAAAAAAATGGGCTTATTGTTAATATAAGTTCTGTGGCTGGTTTTATATCAATTCCTTTTCAGTCAATGTATAGTGCTAGTAAATATGCTTTAGAAGCAATATCCGAAGCATTAAGAATTGAAGTTAAGCCATTTGGCGTTAAAGTGTCATTAATTGAACCAGGAGATATGAAAACTAATTTTCAAAGAGTGTACACTAATAAAGCTAAAGACTCTGATTATGCAAAGTCATGTGAAAGAGCAGTTAACGAAATGATTAAATCAGAATCAAATGGACCTGGACCTATTGTTGTGGTTAAAGAATTTAAAAAAATTATAAATAGTAAAAACCCTCCTATAAGAAGAGTAGTAGGATTTCAATATAAATTTATAGCTTTTTTTAAAAAAATTGTTCCATCTAGATTTGTAGAATTTATTGTAACTAAGTTGTATCGAGTATAAAATTAATATATAATTTAAATATATGCGGGAGGATTATTTTTTTATGGATATTTTCAACAAGTGTTATAGTTTCACTGATGCAAAAAAAGCTATTGAAGCAGGTGTTTATCCTTATTTCCATTCATTAAGTTCTGGACAAGATACTGAAGTAATTATGAACGGTATAAGAACTATTATGATAGGATCTAATAACTATTTAGGTCTTACTTCTGATGAGAGAGTTAAAGCTGCGGCGATTAAGGCTGTGGAAAAATATGGAACAGGTTGTTCTGGTTCAAGATTTTTAAATGGAACACTTGATCTCCACCTGGAATTAGAGGACAGATTAGGTAAGTTTTTACACAAAGAAGCAGTAATGACTGTGAGTACTGGATTTCAATCTAACTTAGCAATTATTTCAGCAATCGCCGGTAGAAATGATTATATTATTTGCGATAGAGGTAATCACGCAAGTATTTATGATGGATGTCGCTTAAGTTTCGCAAAATTAGTTAAGTATAATCACAACGATATGGAAGATTTAGAAAGAGCATTACAATCAGTTCCAGAAAATTGTGGTAAAATCATCATTACTGATGGAGTATTCAGTATGGAGGGTGATGTTTGTAACTTACCTGAAATGGTGAGATTAAAGGAAAAATACGGTGCAAGAATAATGGTCGATGATGCTCATGGTCTTGGTATGATGGGTCCGACTGGTAGAGGTACTGCAGAACATTATGGACTTGAAGATAAAGTTGATTTAATAGTAGGTACATTCAGTAAATCATTAGCAAGTCTTGGCGGGTTTGTCGCTGGTGATGAAGCTGTTATCCATTATGTTAGACACGTTTCACGTCCATTTATTTTTAGTGCATCTATTACCCCTGGAAATGCTGCATCAGCTTTAGAAGCGTTAAATGTTTTAGAACAAGAACCTGAACGTGTAAAAAGATTATGGGATAATGCGAATTATATGAAAAAAGGCTTACTTGATCTTGGCTTACATTTAGGTAACACAACTACACCAATATTACCTGTAATGACATATGAAGATATGAGAACATTCATTATCGCAAAACAACTTCTACTTGAAGGTGTTTACGTTAACCCTGTTATTTCACCTGCGGTAAATCCTGGTGAAGCATTATTAAGAACAAGTTATACTGCTACTCATACTTTTGAACAATTAGATTACGCTATAAGCAAATTTGAAAAAGTATTTAAAGCATTCTAAAATAAGATAAATAAGGGTATAATAACCAAATTGTTATTATACCCATTTATTTTCTATAGATATTTACCATCATATTTTATAATTTTACTAAATGGCTCCTTGTAAAACATTTTGACTGCTTCAATTATCTCAAACTTTCGTTTCACCTTTTCTGATTCATCAAGTAAAAGTACAATATCATCTACATCATGTGGTCCTATTCGCCAATGTCCACATACCGCTCCTTTAAATTCTCCGTCAATTAGAATATATTGTAAAACTTCATAGTCTTTAAATAGATCCTTTAAAATATGTTCAGATGACTTTACTAAGAAATCAGAACGGTGTAAAACAAAAATTGAATCAATAGCTTGTTTTTCTTGATTTTGATTGATTAAATCACTGTCTTTACTTAAACAATAACCAGTATTTCCATCTATTTTTAGTTCATTAACAACTCCATCTTGGATTAATAGATCAAGACTAGTTTTTATATCTTTATTGGTTAATCTTAGCCAGCCTTTGAGCATATTTAAATCAGCAAATACAAGTAAATATAATGTCTTTTTGATTAATTCTGAAATGGCATAGCCTTTAGAATATTTATTTATATTTACATCAAATTCACTTTCAAAGATATACCAACTACGTTCCCAATCTGAATCAACTTGATCTTCATATAGAATAAATGCTTTTTGTAGTTCGTGTAGGATTGGCATAATCTGTTTAGACAACATGCCTGATATGTCTTTGATTTGGTGACATGTTAAAGGTCCAACTTGTCTTATTAATTTTAAAATATAGTCATGTTTAAAGTCTAATGTCAATTCTTTTTTGTAAGCAGCAATGTAAATTTCGATATCATCAAAATAAACATACCCAACATTTCCACCTTGAAAACGACCTTTGATAATTTTCCTGATTGAGCGCATTTTATCATTATATTTTTTATCATCAAATAAGGTTCTATGAACAAGAGATGGTGGATCACCTGGTTCACTAAAGTAAATAGGTGATACGGGCTGAATCAATCGGAAAAAGTTAATGTAGTCATCATAATTATTAATTTTATTTATTAAATTTTGTCTTTCTATTCTTGAAATATTTATTGAATTCAAAATTATCCCTCTATTACTTAAATAATTATTTTAATTATACTTTATAAATAATCGATATTCAACTTATTATTTATAAAGTATAATAATAAGATCGGTACATTCAAAAAATGTTGATAACTGAAAAGTATTACTGTTATTTGATACTAAAATAGTAAGTTTTTATTATTATTAAAGCAATGAATGAATGTAAAACGAAATTTCAAGGGGAGAAAACAAAAACATAAATTTGAAAGTACGAAATGATCTGAAAGGATATTATATGAAAATAATTAATACAGCGATTATTGGCTTTGGTTTATCAGGAAAAGTTTTTCATGCACCAATAATAAGTAGCATGGAATCATTCAATCTATCAAAAATATATACTAGAAATCAAGAATCAATTAGTTATATATCCAATAATTATGTCAATACAAAGATCGTTAATGATGTAGATGAAATTATGAATGATTTGGAAATTGAGTTAGTAATCATCTCAACTCCTAATGAGTTTCATTATGAGTATGCTAAAATAGCACTTGAAAGTGGTAAACATGTCATAGTGGAAAAACCATTTACAATAATAACTAAAGAAGCAGATGATTTAATTAATCTTGCAAATAAAGTAGAAAAAGTATTAACTGTTTTTCAAAATCGAAGATATGATAGTGATTTTAAAACAGTTAAAAAAGTCATTGAAAGTGGTAAATTAGGTAATATAGTTGAATATGAAGCGCATTTTGATCGGTTTAGAAATTATCTTAAAAACTCATGGAAAGAAGAGAATAAACCTGGCTCAGGTATTCTTTATGATTTAGGTCCGCATTTAATTGATCAAGCACTTATGTTATTTGGATTACCTAATCAAATTTTTGGGGATATTAGAATTCAACGAGAATGTGCAAACACAACTGATAATTTTGAGCTAATATTATACTATGATAAACTAAAAGTAACTTTAAAAGCAGGAATGTTGGTCAAGGCAAATCTTCCTCGCTATATCATTCTTGGCGATCAAGGCACTTTTATTAAATATGGTATGGATGTTCAAGAAATGGAATTATCTATAGGAAATAAACCATTAAATGATGAATGGGGAATAGAACCAGAAAGTATCTGGGGAGAACTTAACACTGATAAATTAGAAAAGGTAATTTCTGAAAAAGGTGATTACCGAGTATTTTATCAAAATATCTATAACACAATTGTATATGATGAGAAACTTCAAGTTACACCAAAACAAGCAGAGCACACAATAAAAATAATAGAACTAGCAATATTAAGCAATAAAGAAAAGCGAGTAGTTGAATTTAAATAAGATAAAAACTGTTAAATTGAGTTCTTTAGAGTAAAATTCATTATTATGAATGAACAATAACATAGAAAAGAACTGAAAAGAGAATCAAAAATTCAAAATCTTGATTCTCTTTTCAGTTCTTTGTTATTCCGACAATAATCTTTTTTCACCATCAAGAGCTTTAATTGTTGAAATTTCTTGAGTAAATTCTAATGTACCTAAATATTTACCTTGTTCATCTCTAACAGCGAAATACCGAATATAAACAAATATGCCTTTCATCTTAATCCAAAAGTCTTCATGATCTTTTTTCCCGCTTTTAAAATCCTCTAGTATCGTTTCTACTACATGGACACTTTTTGGTGGATGGCAGTTTTGCACAGTTCTTCCAATGACAGCTTTTGTTCTTGGAAATATTCGTTCTTTACCATGTGAGAAATATCTAACTACATCAAATTCATCAATAAAGGTAATGTCAACAGGTAATGTATTTAACATGAAATCAAGTTGTTTTAAAGTGATGACACCTGTTTCAAAATGGATGTTACCATCAGGTATATTATTATTTATATTTTGATTATCACTATTATTCATTTCTATTACTTTCTTAGGCACCCATTTTTCTGGTTTATCAATTAGAGTATAACCTAGTTCATTACTTTCTTCTTGAATTTTAAACCATTCGTCTTGTGTTAATTTTTCTTCAGCCATAGGAAGTAAGATGTTTTCTTCTTTAAAAATCATTTCATTGACCTTATAGATTACTTTTTCAATTTCGGATAGGATTGTATCCTTTGAAATTGTATTATCTTTTATTATATTTAGTAGGTTTTTAATATCTCTTCTTATTTCATCATCTACACCCCACATCACTTTACCAGGTCCATAGATACCATATTTCTCTAAGTATGGGAACAATAAATTCTCTTTTCTTAAATAATGTTTATCAACGTCATATAATAGGTTAATATCTTTTATTAACTTTTCTCTGGTTGAATCATGATCATTTTCATTAAATAAATCCATATGGAAACTAAATTTAACACTTAAAAATTGTTTGAGTGCTGCATTCTCACGATATATTGTATTAATAGGATGTCCTATAGTACCTCTTGAAGGAGTTATCCCGTGTATATCATCTATTGACCCTTTAAAAACAGCCGAATGGACATCACATAATCTTTGAACTTCGGAAATTGCTAAGCCTTCTTTAATTAATGCTTGTTCTAAATCAGATATTTCTGATGCAGATACTTTTCCAAATACTTTTTCAAATTCATTTTTAACTTCATCAAAGTTCCTACCATCATGAAGTTGTAAGATGAGTTCTTTCAATTTATTTTGTCTTTCTGATTTTGTTGAGGTTAATTCGCGATTATTAATAAATTCACTCATTATTTTCATCCTTTCTAAAAACATGATTATCTTTCTGGTTTTATCATATAATAAATAAAAGTTTAATAATGTGATTTACATCAAATTTAAAAAGTTATCTTTATATTATAATAAGGTCATAAGGAAGTGTTACAATGATCAAAAAAGGATTGTTAATGAGTATTGGAAGTATCGCGGTTATTTTAGGACTGATCGGTATCATATTACCTATTTTACCCACAACACCATTTCTATTGTTGGGAGCTGCTTGTTTTTTTAGAAGCTCGAATAAAATGTATAAATTGTTAATAAATAATCGTTATCTAGGTGTTTATATAAAAAATTATCAAGAAAAAAAAGGGATACCTTTAAAAATTAAAATTTCTGTCATAACATTTCTATGGATATCGATCATCTACTCAGCTTTTTTTGTTTTAGATCAGTTAATTTTAAGAATTATCATTTTATCAATCGCTATTATTGTCACTTACCATATTTTAAAACAAAATACATTTAATGAGAATTATAAATGATAAAGATCATATAGATTACAAGAAACATGTAGATCGTTTTGAATAAAGAAGAGTCAAGCTACTAAAAGTATGCTTGACTCTTTATATTGATATTGATATTGATTTCTATCTATCAAAGTGATATACTTTAACAAAGTAAATTGACGTTTAATAGGTGATAGTGTGGCAAGTAAAGATAGACTGAATATAATAAAAAAATATAAATTAATCACATTCGTTTTTTATTTCTTTGTATTAATAACAAGTATAACAACAATAGAATATAATTATTTCTCAATTGTTACTTGTTTTTTATTTTTACTTTTTATAATCTTAGCTTATAAAAGTAAACTTAAACAATTTAAATGGTTCTATACCTTTTTATCAGTAGGTATTTTAAGTACCTACTTATTGACTATAAATCTTCATGACTATGAATTCTTATTTTATATATTAATGTTATCAATCATCATGGGTATGGTATTTAATAATTTTTATTTTAGTATTGTTAGTAATATTATGACTTTAATCTTGACATTTTTAATTTTTAAAGATGAAAACTTATATAAATTATTGATATTAAATAATCTATCTACTTTGATATTGCTTTTTATTTTAATAAAGGTGTTAAAGAATTATAACAAATTCAATTATATTAATTCTAATCTATACTTACCAAACCATAGCATTGCTTTAAAAAGGTTATCAGAACTTATTGAGACATATAAAAGCAATAACGATATTAATTTTGCAGTTGCAGCTATTGATTTAGATTGTTTAAAAACAATCAATAAAAAAGAAGGTTATGATGCTGGCGATTATATCATCTTTCAAGTATCAAATCGGATTAAGAATAATTTGAATAAAAATCACATCGTAGTTAGAAGTGGTGGAGATGAGTTTGCTATAATATTCAGTAATATTGTTACTAAAAAAGAATGTTTAAAAATAGTTAATAGTATTCTACTTGATTTAAGAAAATCATTTATTTATAATAATAATCCACTTTATATTTCTGCCAGTATTGGACTCGTATTTAATAATCAGAAATTTGTATCTGTTGATGAATATATGAGAGCAGCCAGTATATCTTTAGAAAAAGCAAAATTTTATGGAAAAAATCGAATTTGTATTTTTGATAATCTTAAAGATGAAATTAAGATTCGTCGATTTAAAATTGAAAAGGATTTAAAAGACGCTTTAGAGAAACACGAACTTGAGTTATATTATCAACCTATTTTAAAACTTAATAATAAAAAAGAAGTTGGACTAGAAGCTTTAATACGTTGGAATCATCCTGAATTAGGGCTTATTTCACCAGGTGAATTCATCCCAATTGCGGAAAATACTGGATTAATTATTGATATTGGTAAATTTGTGATTAGAGAAGCTTGTAGAACACTTTGCTCAATTAATGGTTATGTTAATGATAATTTTTCAATGAATATCAATATATCTCCCAAACAATTAAAAGATAAAAATCTCTATGATGTGATACATGATTCAATTATTCAATTAAATATAAATCCTGAAAGAATTCATATTGAAATTACTGAATCAGCCCTTATTGATGATTTAGAAATTTCTAAACTTACTCTAAATAAACTCGTTGAATTTGGAGTTAAAATTCATTTAGATGATTTTGGTACTGGCTATTCTTCTTTAAGTTATTTACATATGTTGCCAATAAACAGTTTAAAAATTGATAAATCCTTTATTGAAAACTTAATGTTAGAACAAAAAAATTATCAATTGCTTAAAAGTATAATTTTAATGGGAAAAGAATTAAATATGCATGTTATTGCCGAGGGAATTGAAGATATAAATCGTTATAATCGACTATTAGAAATGGGCTGTGAATTTGGTCAAGGTTATTATTTTTCAAAGCCTTTAAAAGTTTCAGATTTATTGATTTACTTAGAAAATAAAATATTTCTTAAAAACGCTATTTAATATATGGAAGTGAAATAAATGATTTATAATTTGTTTATAAGTATTCTCATCTTTACCTTTTTTATCCTTCTTGGAGCACAAATGACTCGAGAAATTCCATTAAATAGACATTCGAAAATTAAAACAAAAATATTATATGGATTATCAGGATCTTTTATGAACTTTGCTTTCACTATTTTAGAAATCGAGGATTCAATTTTTTTCATAAATAGTGGCTTTATGTCGGTGATTTTAATTTATAATTATGGAGGAATAATATCAGCTTCGATAACAGGTTTATGTGTGATCATCTACCTATTATTAAAAGCAGGATTTTCTTCACTCATCATTTTTTTATCTTTGGTATTATTAATCTCATTCGTTTTGATTGCTATATCAGAGAAATTTTTTAGTAATAGATGGAAAAGATGGTCTTCATGGTTATTTGTTTTGATATTAGTTAATATTTCATTGGTATATTATAATAAAGACTATTTTCCAGACCTACTAAAAAATATTATTGTAACAAGTTTAACAGGTATTTTTATTTTTCACTTAATAAAATATCTAGAATCAACACAAACTTTATTTGTAAAATATAAAACAGAAGCATTGTATGATTATTTAACAGGATTAAAAAATTCACGGTCCTTTGATATTCAATTTAATAAGGTTGCCGAAGAATCTAAATTGACTAACCAATCTGTGGCAGTATTAATGATTGACATTGACTTTTTTAAAAATATAAATGATACATATGGTCATGAAGTTGGTGACAAAATATTAAAAGAATTTGGATCAATCTTAAAAACAAATTGTCATATTAATGATGTTGTTTCGCGAATTGGTGGCGAAGAGTTTTGCTTAATTATATATTGTGGTAAAGAAAAAGCATTAATTATTGGTGAAACGATCCGTAAAGCTGTCGAGGAGTATGAATTTTATAATAAAAAAAATGATAAAATTCATATAACAGTATCTATTGGAATTGCGGTTTATCCTGATACCACCAGTAAAATTAATGATTTAAGGAGTAATGCTGATGATGCAGTTTACCTTGCTAAACATCAAGGTAGAAATAAAGTTTGTATCATATAAATTAGGAGTGTTTTATGAATATATTAGTAGTAAATGATGATGGTTATGAATCAAAAAAAATTAAAATATTAGCAGATTCATTTAGAAAATATGGCAATGTATATATTGTTGCACCACATTATGAACAAAGTGGAGCTTCAAGTTCTATAACAGTGCATAAAGGATTTAACGTTCATAATCACGGAAATAACTCATGGAGTGTTGAAGGAACTCCAAGTGATTGTGTAAAATATGCGCTTTTTGGATTAAAATTAGATGTAGACATAGTTGCATCAGGCATTAATAATGGACCTAATATCGGTTTAGATACTATTTATTCTGGTACAGTTGGTGCGTGTATGGAAGCTTTAATTTATGGAAAAATTGCGTTAGCTTTTTCAAGTGAATATAATCAAGATATAAATATAACGGATTTAAATCATGTAATCAAGTTTATTCTAGATAAAAAACTTTTTTCCAATCAATTTATCCTAAATATTAATTTTCCAAAAGTTAAAAGTTCTAAGGATATTATCATCACTGATTTAGGAATAAGACCGATTGAGCAATATTATGAACAGAATGATGGGAATTATTTCGTGAAAAGAAATTTTCAAGATTTTGTTTTTGAAGAACACACAGATTTATGGGCATTTGAAAATGGCACTATTTCAATTACCCCTTTGAAGTTAGGAAATGGTGATATCACAATTACAAACAATCTTAGAGATAAATTAAAAAATTGTTAATTTATTCCATATATAATAAAATATCTCCTTTGTTATGAAACTATAATGAGTATTTTTTATAAGAAAAGGAGTATATTACATGAAAAAATTATCATTATTGATGTTATCATTATTTGTTGCTTTAGTATTAAACGCATGTGCTGATAATGTTACTACAAGTGGCACAACTGCAACAACAGCGACTACACAAGCAGCAATTTGGCCTAATCTTAAACAATTTAGAATAGATATGGCAAATGAAATGTTAGCAGCACAATCACCTGATGTTGATACAAAAGCAGGCGCTACTGATAGTTCACTGGGTTGGATCAAAGCAGTTGAAAATGCATTAACACAAGCAGAGTCAACAACTACACCAGGTACATATATTGATGGTACTTATTCTGGTGAAGGTGATAAGAGACAATATGGTTATGAAAATGCTACTGTAACGATAGTTAGTGGTGAAATAACAGAAATTATTTTAAGAAGATTAAATAATGATGGAACAGAAGTAGATTACAATCAATGGACAGGACAACCTGCACAATAATTTTTTTATTAATAAAGCTATATGAAAATGATTCATATAGCTTTATTTTTTATGGTATAAATTTAGAATTATGTCTAACTATAAAAATGAGTTCTATTTACTATAAGTAAATATTAAGTTATAATTAAATTATCTATGTTTATTGATACATTGGAGGATTACATATGAAAAACCTCATTCGATTTAAAGAATTTTTAATTATAAATTTTGGCTTATTTTTAGTTGCGTTAGCGATTCACTTTATTATGGTTCCTAATAATTTTGTTGTAGGTGGTGTAAGTGGGTTAGCTATTGTCTTACATAGCTTTATTCCTTTATCAATTGGAACGCTTATGACAATCTTAAATACAATTCTATTCATTTTAGGTATGCTTTTAATTGGATTTGGATATGGCATTAGAACACTTTATTCAAGTTATATGTTATCGTTTATGGTAATAGTACTTGAAAGGTTTTTCCCAATAGATGGTCCTTTAATCCCTGAAGGAGGGCATTTATTTGTGCAACTTACTTTATTATCAATTGTTACAGCGATTGGTTTAGCAATAGTGTTTAAATATAATGCTTCTACCGGCGGAACGGATATTACCGGTAAAATTATAAATAAATATTTTCATGTCGATTTAGGTAAAGCCGTACTCATTTCAGATTTATTTATCACATTAGCTGCATTATATATATATGATTTTAAAACATTTGCATATGGTCTTATTGGTGTCATAATGAATGGCTTAGTCATTGATTTTGTATTAGATACTATAAAAGAACAAAGAGAAATAACGATTATCAGTGAAAAATCAGATGAAATATCTAAATTTATTATTGAAGTATTAGAAAAGGGTGCTACAATATATCCTGGAATTGGCGCTTATACAAAACAAGAGAGAGATATTATTATCACGATTGTCAATAAAAAAGAATTTTATAAGTTGAAAGAATATATTAAGCTAATTGATTTAAATGCTTTTATAACTGTAAATGATATTCGAGAAACATTTGGAGAAGGGTTTACCGCATTATCAGATTAATAATAATTAATGAGCGTTTTTAATGATAATTATTATCATTTATGTTAGCCTATTGGTGAAAATGTAAGTAGGAGGATATAAATGAAAAAATTTGGAATTTTAGTATTATTACTGCTGTTAAATTTTTCATTAGCTGCGTGTAAGAAGGAAGAAGTTACAACAACTACACAACCAGCTGCTGTTAGACCTAATTTAGCTCAATATAGATTTGATTTAGCAGACGATATGTTAGAAGCACAATCAGCAAGTGTTGATACAATCGCCAGCGCAACTGATAGTTCAAATGGTTGGATTCAAGCAGTTGAAAGAGCATTGGAAAAAGCAGAATCAACTACAGTACCTAATACTTTTGTTAATGGTACATATACAGCTGAAAGTGATAAAAGACAATTGGGCTTTGAAGATGCTACTGTAGTTATTTCTGATGGTGAAATATCAAGTATTACATTAAGAAGATTGAATAGTGATGGTTCAGAAGTAGATTATACACAATGGGCTGGTAAATAAAACAAAAAGGAGATTATATTTTTCTATATAATCTCCTTTCTATTTTATAAAATTGTTAATTTATCTTCAGCTGTAATTCTTTCTTTAACAGTTGGCTTGTCGTCGTAGAATCCCATGGTAATAGCACCAGCTACCATTTCATTATCTTTAACACCAAGATATTCAACTAATTTTCCTTGAATTAACTTGGATTTAAAGCATGTTCCAATTTTTAATTCATCAGCTAAAAGCATAAAGTTTTGCATTAACGCTACTGATGCACCGTATTCTTCCAATGTCCAAATTAGATCATCATTATTTTTTTGGTTTACTACAACTAAGATAGCAGTAGAACTACTGATTACCTTTTTACGATAATCAACTTTTGCCTCTTCTGGGGTTACTCCAGAAAAAATAATTTCAAGATTGTTTAATAATTTTTCTTTTGCTTCTCCATCAATTAAAATAAAACGCCAAGTTTGTCTAAATTGATGATTTGGCGCATAGATTGCTGTGTTTAAAATTTCAATAATTTCTTCTCTTTTAATTACATTGTTGTTGTAAACTCGGATTGACCTCCGACTTAAGATCGCTTCTTTTAAATTCATTGGTTTACACTCCTATATTTATTTATTTATATATTTATAATGAACTTGATGATTTTATGAGAGAGTTATTAGATGAAGATTCAAAAACAAGCCATGTTCAATTAATTGATAAACTAGCAAAAACAAGTAATTTATTTAGAAATTATAAAAATGATTTAAAAGAATTTGCAGAACTTCGTAATGCGATTGTTCATAACACTCATTTTTGTGGTAATCCATATGGTGATGTAATAGCTGAACCACATGATATTGTTGTTGAAATGTATCAGGATTTGTTAAATCAAGTAACAAAACCTCAAACCGCAAAAGATATTTATCGGAAAACTAATGATGAAAGTGTATATAGTGCAAGTAGTGATACAAAAATCATTGATATTATTAAAAATATGTATAATAAGGCATACACATGTGTACCAGTTATTGAAAATAAAAAAATCGTTGGCGTGTTTAGTGAAAATGTTTTAATAAGTTTATTTGCCATTAAAGGTAATATTGACATAAGCAATTTAAAAATAAATGATATTAATGAATTAGTTGATATGAATAATCACTATGGTGAATACTTTAAGTTTTGTAAAGTTAAAGATACGATTTTTGATATTAAAGAATTGTTTCAGACAAAAAGAGAAGACCATAAAAGGTTAGAAATGATTTTTGTAACTGGTAATGGATTGAGTAACGAAGATGTTTTAGGCGTAATTTCAGCATGGGATTTAATATAAGAGAATATAATGTAGTAAAACATTTTCATATTTCTTGTTGTTTACATTAATTGGTATTTAATATATAATAAAATTAATAATAATTTTATGAAGTGGTGATAATTATGTTGAGTATTCATTCGGGGTATTTTAATATTACTTCCTTATCAACTACCAGCAATTTTATTGGGATTAGTGTAACTATAAATAATGTAAGCTTATTTTTGACTTGAATTTTTTCAAGTCTTTTTTTATGTCTTTTTTGAAATATCTTACCTAAAGACATTAAAATAAGCTATACTTATTATATTACAACCATTTTATATTTTTATAGTTAACATAATAAATATTAGTAGAGACTTGTAACTTTTTTTTTGAAGAAAGATGTAAATTTCTACTCTTATATATAAAAAATTAAGGAGAATTAGGTTATGGAAGTAAGATTAGAAGGTTTAACTAAACAGTTTACTGAGACTATTGCGGTAGACAATGTTTCAGTTACATTTGAGTCTGGAAAACTTATTGGTCTATTAGGACCATCTGGGTGCGGGAAGTCTACTACTTTATTCATGATTTCTGGATTATTAAAACCAACCAAAGGTAAAATTTACTTTGGTAATGATGATGTGACAAATTTAGCACCTGAAAAAAGAGGAATAGGATTAGTTTTCCAAAATTACGCATTGTATCCACATATGACGGTACAACAAAATATAATGTTCCCTTTAGAAAATTTAAAGTTAAGCAGACAAGAAGCATTAGAAAGAACAAAAGAAATGGCCACTTTAGTAGGTATAAATGAACTGCTAGATAGAAAACCTGCTCAATTATCAGGGGGGCAACAACAACGTGTAGCGATAGCTCGTGCACTTGTTAAAAAGCCTCGTGTTTTATTACTAGATGAACCATTATCAAATCTAGATGCAAGATTAAGATTGCAAACACGTGAAGAAATTAGAAGAATTCAAAGAGAAACTGGTATTACAACAATTTTCGTAACTCATGACCAAGAAGAAGCAATGAGTATATCTGATAAAATTATTGTTATGAGTAAAGGTTTAGTACAACAAGAAGGGATCCCACAAGTTGTTTACAACAAACCAATTAACTTATTTGTTAGTAAATTCTTAGGAAATCCTCCTATTAATACTTTTGATGGAAAAATTTCTAATGGAAAAATCATAATTGGTGATATTGAATTAGGAAAAACAAATTGTAACGATCAAAATGTAGTTATCGGTATAAGACCAGAAGATTTTAAAGTAGCAGAAGATGGTTTCGAAGTTTCAATCACTGATTTATCTCGTATAGGTCGTGATACAACAGTTTATTTTAATTTAAATGGTATAGAGACTAGAGCTTTAATAAATTCTGAAGAAGTATCAACTGTGAATAAGATTAAATTAAAAGTAAAAAGAGAAAAAATTCATTTATTTAATCCTGAAGCAGGTGATTGTATAAATGAATAAGTTTTCTACCTTCAAAACTAAATTTAATGACTTAAGATGGCGTATGAGAAATTATAAAAATGATGTGAAGTCATTGATCACTAATTTTTTTGATAAGATTTATATTGGAAGAATTTTTAAATTAAATTTTTTTAAGGGTATGTTGTATTTATCTCCCGCGTTAATTTTAATTTTAATCTTTACATTGTACCCAATTATAAACTCATTATTAATGGCGTTTTATGAAAATTATACTCCTGTAGATGGAATGATTGATGGCTTTACATTAGATAATTTTAAGTCAGTATTAAAACCTGGTTTTTTAGTAGCTATTAAAAATACTGCATTAATCGTATTTGTGTCGGTTCCAATATCGGTTATTATTTCTCTGTTTATTTCAGTAATGTTAAACTCAGTCAAATTTTTAAAATCGTTTTTTCAAACAATATTCTTCTTACCTTATGTAACAAATACAATAGCCATAGGGTTAGTTTTCTCACTTATGTTTGATTTTGATTATGGTTTAATAAATTCAATATTAGAGTTCGTTGGAAATACCTTCGTTGGAGATTTCTTTGATCTCTTTGGTGTTACAATTTCACCTTTACATTGGAAAGATTCACAAGCAACATATGCCACTGCTATGACAACCTTACTTATTTATACGATATGGGGTTCCTTAGCGTTTAAAATCATGGTTTTCACAGCAGGTTTGCAAAACATTGATAAGCAATATTATGATGCAGCAAAAGTGGACGGTACTTCAAAATGGCGAATTTTCACAAAAATAACAGTTCCGTTGTTATCGCCTATGATTGCTTATATTACAATAACATCTTTTATTGGTGCATTTAAATCTTATACTACTGTTGTAGCGCTTTTTGGTGAAACAGGAAGAACAGCTGGCAGTGTAGATTTAAGAACTATTGTATTTTACATTTATGGCTATATTATGAACGGTAATGCCTTAAATCCAGGAGAATTATCACGAGGTGCAGCAGCATCCCTAATGTTGTTTGGAATAATTCTCGTCTTTACAGTTATTCAGATGTATGTTAACAAAAAAAGAGTACATTATTAGAGGTGCGAAATGAAAAATAAATTAACTATATACTCAATAATTACAATATTCTCTGAATTAGTTTGGATAATTGGCAGTTTACTGACATTCTATTATTTTTATAGATTATTAGATGTTCCTGAAGAAGATCAAATCTTTGATGTCATTAGAAGTTATGACTTTTTAGGTTTTAAAAATGTACCAGAAACTACACTTAATATAATAATGAGTACATGTGTCTTGATTTTATTAATCTCTACACCTTTACTCGTTATGAATTATAAAAATCATCACACGCTTAAAAACGAGACTTATGAAAGAGAAACTGGTATCTATCTAATAATTGCTGGTATTCTGTCAATCTTTTCATTAAATATATTTGCAACGGTCGTGTGTATTCTAACTGGAATAACAATAATGATCAAAAAACCAAGAGTGAAAATAAAATTTGTTGAAACAGAATTTGAAAAAAAGGATATAAAAATTAAGAGTTTTGTTAATACATTGCTATTATTCTTTTTCCTTTCAATTGTGGCAATCATTGTTATTGTTCCGTTCTATTGGATGATCTTGACGTCATTAATGTCAAAGTCAAATTTTTCAGATTATACTGATATGAATCTGTATTTACCATTTAGTGATATGTATTGGATAAATTTCAAAGAAGCATTGACTAAAGCAGACTTTGGTTTATATATAAAAAATACGCTTATTGTAGCTTTTACCACCACAATTGGTACTGTATTTACTACTATTCTTGCAGCGTTCGCCTTTTCTAGATTGGAATTTAAGGGGAGAGAAATGATCTTTACAACCCTTTTAATGACCATGATGGTGCCTGGCGAATTGTATGTAATCACAAACTTTGTTACCATTTCGAACACATTTCATTGGTATAACACTTTTGAAGCCTTAATTGTACCATTTATTACGGATGTGTTTTATATATTCTTCTTAAGACAAACATTTAAACAGATTCCCGATAGTTTATATAAGGCAGCAAAAGTTGACGGCTGTAGTGATTTGAAATTCTTAATGAGAGTAATGATTCCAATCGCGATGCCAACATTAATAACTATTACAATCTTAAATGCTTTAGGTACATGGAATGCCTATGTATGGCCTAGATTAGTAACAGAATCTGATCATTATCTAGTATCTATTGCTTTAAGAACGAGTTTTACTAACTCTGCAACACAAATGACTGATTATAGATTACAAATGGCTGCCGCTACTATTATTACAGTTCCAATCTTAATTGTTTTCTTGTTTGCGAGAAAATATATTATGCGTGGAGTTGGTAGAAGTGGCACAAAAGGTTAATAAATAAAATTTATATAAAGGAGAGAGAAATAATGAAGAAGTTTAATCTGGTTCTTACAATCTTTATTATGAGTATTGCTTTGGTCGGTTGCGTTAAAACAAGAAATCAAGCGCCGGTTATTCAAGGTGCTGTAACCAATCCAGAAATCGTTGTCGGTGAAGACTATAATCCACTTGATGGTGTTGTCGCTACTGATGATAAAGATGGAACACTTACAGTTTCAGTAGTAGGTACCTATAATGTAAATTCAGTAGGTACATATAATTTCAAGTTAGAAGCTACTGATTCAGAAGGATTAAAAGCTGAAGTTCCAGTTGTCCTAACAGTTACTGACCCTACATCAACAAATAAAGCACCACAATTACTTGGTGTAGTAGAAAATCAAACATTCTTTATTGGCAGTGAAACAACATATGATCCAAAAGCAAACGTATCAGCTACTGACGCTGAAGATGGAAACATTACGGCTAATATCGTTGTTGAAGGTCCTTATTCCTTAATTACAGAAGGTGCTTATATCTTAACAATAAAAGTTACTGATAGTGATAATGCAACAGCTACTAAAACTGTCATCTTAACTGTAAAACAATCTACAATACCTCAATTAAGTACAGTGGATCCAATTGAAGTAACATTCTGGCATGCATTTGGTGACGATAAAGAAACACTTCTTCAAGGTTATGCTGATGAATTTAAATTATTATATCCTAATATAACAATTACTTTAGCAAGTCAAGGTGGATATGAAGATTTAAGAAGCAAAGTAACTTCTGCAATAGTTGCTGGAACAGAACCTACAATGTTAATTGGTTATCCAGACCACGTTGCAAGTTATCTTTCTGCAAATGCTGTAGAACCACTAGATCAATATGTAACACATAGTCAATATGGTATTGAAATAGCTGACTTTGTAGAATCTTATATCAAAGAAAATAAATCATTCGATGATGATGGTACATTATATGGATTACCATTTAATAAATCAACCGAAATCTTAATATACAATAAAACATACTTCACAGCAAATAATTTACTAGTACCTGAAACTTGGGATGATGTAAAAACAGTTTCACAAGAAATTAAAGCAAAAGAAACTGATAGCAAAGTGTACGGATTCTCATACGATTCAGCTGCTAATATGTTTATCACAATGACAAAACAATGGGGTGGACAATATACTGGACTAGATGAATTTGGTGAAGGAGAACTCCTATTTGATAATGTTAAAACAAGAGAAATGTTAACATATTTTAAACAATTAGCAGATCAAAATCTTTCTACATTACCACAAACTTGGGAACAAGATTATGCCAGTGAACCATTTAAAATTAAACAAGTATACATGACTGTTGGTTCAACAGCAGGTGTTACTTATAATATTCCTACGGATAATTCGTTTGAAATTGGTGTAGCACCAATACCACAAAAAGATGTTAATAATAAATCAGTTATTCAACAAGGTACAAACATCTCAATTATGAAATCATCAGATGCACAAGAAAAATTAGCTGCTTGGTTATTTACAAAATATTTAACAAGTGTAGAAGTTACGACTAATTGGGCAATCAATACAGGTTATTTACCAGTAAGAGAAAGTGCATTTTCTTCAACAGAATATCAAGCATTCTTAAATTATACTGGTACTAATCCTAAGTCGAAAGCTATTTCATTAGCAGCAAATGCAGCTTATCAACAAAAAGATTACATGTTTGTTGATCAACCATTCATTGGTTCATCAAAGGTTCGTGTAGAAGTAGAACAATTAATTAATTCAGTTCTTGTTGGAAATGTAAATATTGACGAAGCAATTCAAAAAGCAATAGATGAAATTGAGTGATTGGATTTATGAATTTTAGTTTTAAACAATTATTATTAATATTTTCATTACTTATAACAAGCATTATATTAACTGCCTGCAATGGTAATAAAAATAAACAACAAGGATATGAATTACCAGATTTAACTGGTAAAACAAAAGTGGAATATAAACAATTTCTAAACTCACCCTTAATAACAATTGTAGAAAAAACAGAAAATCATAATACCATTCCTGTTGATCAATTTATCAGATATGGCGATAATTTAGTTGCAGGTAACCTAGTTATACCTGGAAAAATGGTATATGTCTATTTTTCGGATGGACCAAAAGTTCCTGTTGTTAACGATACTGAAGCTCCACAAATTATTGGTGCTGATGATGTTGAGATTCCATTTAGTTCAGAATTTGATCCTCTAGCAGGTATAACAATAATTGATAATGTTGATTCAAACTTATCAGATCGATTAATTGTCTCGGGGATAGTTGATACTTATGAATTTGATGAACAAACAATTATCTATTCAATAATGGACAAATCAGGAAACTTATCACAAGTTACTAGAAAGATAACAATCATTCCATCTGAAATAGATACAAGGTACACAGATGAATTAACATTAGATGCATCTTACGAAGGCAAAAGTTTTATTAATGATGGTATTGGAATTGTTACATTTGTTAGCAAGACTGATGGCGATACAGCAAAATTTAGAGATATAAAAACTGGTGAAACATTTGCACTTCGCTTTTTAGGTATTGATACACCAGAATCGACACCAATGGGTGGATTTGATCCTTGGGGTGATGAAGCTAGTGAATTTACAACAGAAAAATTAGAAAACGCCAATTTAATAGTACTTGAAGGTGAAGGACTCCGTTTTGAGGGGTATGGAAGATATCTAGGTTGGGTATGGATTGATGGAAGACTACTCAATTTAGAAATAGTAGAGTATGCTTATTCAACTGCAAAAGGTTCTAGCGATTCAAAATATTTTGAGATTTTTCTTGAAGCTGAAAGAAAAGCTTCAGGTACAAAGAAAAGAATTTGGGGAGAATTAGACCCAGACTATAATTATTAATATATTAAAAGATCCCCTCAAAATATTCACTTATATTTAGGAGGATCAATAAAATATAAACGTCCAATTATATCGAAAAGGAGATAAGATATGACGAAGAAAATTTTAGGTTTGTTTTTGACTATTGCCTTATTATTTGTAGTAAGTGCGTGTGGTACAAACAAAGTTCAAGAATTGTTGGATACAGCTAAAGAAGAATTAGCTATTGTATATTCAAGTGGAGATAGTAATACATCAGTTACTAAAAAAGTAACACTTATCACAACTGGTAAGAATAGTGTAGTTATTACTTGGTCTTCAAGTGATACCAGTGTAATTACTAATGATGGTTCTGTTATACGTCCAGTTAATGGTAGTGGTGATAAAGAAGTAACTTTAACGGCTACATTAATGCTTGAAGAATTAACAGCAACTAAAACATTTACTTTAACAGTAAAAGAATTAGCAAAAACGGATAGTGAAAAGTTAAATGAAGCTAAAACAAGTTTAGCTATAATATTTGCTACTGATGAAAACAAAGATTCTGTTAAAAGTAATATCACATTACCAACAACTGAGGGTAATGCTGCAGTAGTTTGGAGTTCATCAATACTTGAAACTGTTTCAGCTACTGGTGTTGTTACTAGACCAGGTTTTGGTGCTGGTGATGCTACAGTTGTATTAACTGCAACTTTAACAGTTGGTAGTGAAACTACTATAAAACAATTTGTATTAAAAGTGCTTGCACTTGAAACAATGTTGGATTCAGATGCAGTAGCAGAAACTAAAGGTAAAATTATTATTTTGAGTGGTAATACTGAGACGTTTGCTGACTTTGAATTACCAACTGCAGGTTCAACTGGAACTACAATTGCTTGGGTATCATCAAATTCTGATTTAATCCAAATAACTGAAGAAGTTATGGGAAATGGAATTAAAGCAGTAGTTACTCGTCCAGCAAGTGGTGAAGGTGATGAAGTTGTTACATTAACAGCAACAATTACAAAAGGTACAGTAACAGACACAAGAACATTTGAAGTAACAGTTCTTGAAGCAGAACCACTACTTGGTGGAACTGTTGCAGATGTTCTAGCATTACCTAAAGAAACTAAAATAGTATTAAATAATGTTGTTGTCTTTGGGGTAACTAATGAGGGTTATTATGTATACGATGGAACAGGATTTATGTTTATCTTTACTTCTAGTCAACCAGTAAATGTTATAGTTGGAGATAAAATCAGTGTTAAAGGAAATTATACATTATACTATACACAACCTGAAATTGAAGCTCCTTATGATTATACTGTTATCAGTAGTGGAAATCCATTACCTCAACCAGAAGTAAAAACAGTTGCAAATATTATTAATGCTGATGCAAATGTTAAAACACTTTATTCTGCATATTTAACAGTTGAAGGTACAGTGTTAGTTGAAGGTACACGTGAAGATGTGTTTATTCAAGATGATGCTGGTAATAAAATTGATATCAACTATAAATCTCAGGCTAGCGTATTAAAAGCTTTTGTTGGTAAAAAAGTAAGTGTTGATCTTGCAGTTCATACTAAGAGATCAGATACAGGATTATGGCGCTTATCATTCTTTGGTACAGCAGCAGATGTTCAAGAAATAGTTTTAACAGATGCTGAAAAAGTAGAAGCAGCTAAGTCATTTGCTAATTTACCTATTGAAACAGATGGTAATTTATCATTACCTACTGTTACTGTAAGTGGAGTTAATATTTTATGGACTTCAAGTCATCCAGACATTATTGCTACTGACGGAACTGTAGTTTTACCACTAGCAGAAACTGATGTTACATTAACAGCAACATTTAGTTTAAATGATGCAACAGCTACAAGAACATTTACTGTTAAAGTATTAACTACTGTAATACCAGGTTTTACTGTAGCACAAGCTTTAGATGTAGTTGACGGGACAGAAGTAAAAGTTGAAGCTATAGTTGTAGCTAATAGTGGTTATGGTTATGTTGTATATAGTGGTGGAGAATTCGGATTTGTTTATACAAATGCAGTAGGAACCGCAGTAGTTGGTGATAATATTGTTTTCACCGCTAAAATGGGGTCATTTAATGGTTTAAGACAATTACAAAATCCTAAAGTTATCCAAACAAAATCAAGTGGTAATACTTTACCAGAATTTCCAGTTGGAACTATTACAGAACTTATGACAAGAGTAAAAACTGCTGCTACCGTTACAGCAACTGTAACAGTTGAAGGAAGCGGAAGCTTTGTTAATGTATTCTTAACAGATGATTTAGGAAATAAAGTACAAGTATATTATAAATCTACACCAACATATGAGACAACTGCTGGTTTAGTACTTAAAAATTATGAAGGATTGACTGTTACTTTACCAGTTATAATGTATCAAGATGGTAAAGATGGAAAACCAGGAACAGTATTATTTGTTGGTACAGATTCAGGTATCGAATATGTAAGTGGCACACGTCCACTAAAAACAATAATAAATGCTAATGATGCACCTGACGGAGCTATGTTAAGAGTAGAAGGTTTAGTCATTGCTAATAGTAATTATGGATACATCATATACGGTGATGGTGAATATGGATTTGTTTATACAAATGCTGTAGGAACTGCAACAGTAGGTGATTTATTAGTTTTGGAAGTAACAATTGGATCATATAAAAATTTAAAACAACTAACAAATCCAACAATTGTTGAAACTACTTCAATAGGTAATACATTACCGGTTTTACCAGTTGCATCAATTGAAGAATTAACTACAAGAGTTAAAACAGGAGCTTTAGTAACAGTTACTGTTTCAATAGAAGGTACAAATAATAATGTATTCTTAACAGATTATTATGGAAAGAAAGTACAAGTTTACTATAAATCAACTCCAGATTATCTAACAACTGCTGGAGCTGTGTTAAAAGCACATGTTGGAAAAACTATTACATTACCAGTATTTATGTATCAAGATGGTTTAGTATTATTCGTTGGTACAGATAATGACATTACAGTTGTTACTGATGCAGAGAAATTTGCTTTAGTAAAAGAAAAATTAACATTATCTGATGAAACAATAGAAAACTTAATTTTACCTACTACAGTTTTTGGGGTAACAGTTACTTGGGCAACTGATAATGCAGCAGTTCTTTCTGAAGCTGGTGTAGTAGTAAGACCAGTAATTGGCCAACCAGATGTAACAGTTAACTTAACAGCAACATTAACTTCAGGTACATTAACTGAAACTAAAACATTTGTAGTAGTTGTAAAAGCAGAAGTTGAAGAAGGAGCATTTACAGATCTTATAATTTCTCAATATGCTGAAGGTAGTTCATTTAATAAGGCAATAGAATTATATAATGGAACTTCAGCAACAGTGAATTTATCAGAATACACATTAGAGTATTACTCAAATGGTGTATCAACTCCAACAAAAGTGCTAAGTTTATCAGGTACTATAAATGCAGGTGAAACCTATTTAATGGTAAATGCTCAAGCAAACGCTGAGTACCTTGGACTTGCTGATTTTATTGATGATCTTATTGATAGCAAAATTAATCATAACGGAGATGATGTTTATCTATTAAAACATAATGGTACAACAATAGATTCGTTTGGTAAATTAGGGGAAGATCCAGGAGCTGCATGGGTTAGCGGAACAGTATCTACTTTAGATATGAATTTAGTTAGAAAACCAAACATTACTAGTGGGGATATCATTGTTGATGATGTATTTGACCCAAGTGTTGAATGGATCCCATTTCCTAAAGATAGTTCTACTGATTTCGGAACTCATACAATCAATTAAAAATTTTGATTATTGTTTGCGAAGCCTCTTCGGAGGCTTCTTTTTAAACTATATAATTTTAATTAATTATGTAGTTTAAAAGGAAAAGTAAAGAAGGGGATATTATGAAAAGAATACTTAGTTTGTTAATATTAATGGTTCTTATTTTGTTTGGATGTAGAAAAACAAATACTATTGTTTATGAATATACACTTCCAAATTTAACTAACCTGACTAAGAATCAAGTAGGTGAAGAATTAAAAGACGCACCTATAACTATTGTGTTTAAATATAAAAATTATGATGAAGTTGCGTATGACACATTTGTAGAATACGGTAATAATTTACATGCAAATGATAAGGTAAAGTATGGTGAAGTAATTTACATTTATTTTGCTGAAGAGAAAGCAGCTGTGGAAAAAATCATATTACCAGATTTAAGTGGTAAGGTTGTTGATGAAATTGTCAATTTAATTAATGAATATAATTTAAATGTAACTTATAACTTTGTTGAAAATGATTCTATTGAAAACAATTTTTTTATTAACTATGGTAATGACTTAGTAGCTGGTTCACAAGTTGAAATGAATTCGAATGTAATTATAAATTTAAGCAAGAATCTAACATCAAATAGGATACACTTACCAGATTTATCTTCATTGAGTAAAGTAGAAATTCTATTATTATTTATGTCATTAGAACTTAATTTAATCATTATAGAAGAGTCAAGTGATACTACTAATAATGATCAATTTATTCGCTATCAAGATTATGAAACAAATGAAATTGTTCCTAAAGGAAGTAATGTTTATGTCGTTATTTCAAAAAATTTAAACATATATTCTCCTCATAATTTAAACTATGATGGACCAAGACTAGATTCTAAATTTACTGATGTTAATCCAGTTGACCCTAGAGGTGGATATTTCCTAGCTCCATTAACAACTTGTGTTGATGGTGATACTGCTAAGTTCGATTATCCAACCTACATTGACAATATAATTGGTGCATATGCAAGTGTAAGATTCTTAAATATGGATACAGAAGAGACATACAATACACCTGAAGAGTGGGGAAAACCTGCAAGCAACTATACTTGTGAGATGTTACAAAATGCTGAAAGCATTATAATTCAAACAGATCCAGATGATGGTTTAATTGATAATGAAGAATATGGAAGACTTCTTGGTTGGGTATGGTTTGTTCCTGATAATACAGAATTTAAACTTGGTGAAATAACTTACACTATAGATCAATATGAATTATTAAACTATAAAGTAATGCAACAAGGATTGGCCCAAGTAAAATACTTATTTGGTTCTGGTGCAATAACTTATGCTGATGTATCTTATACGAATTGGATGTACCAAGCTCAAAATTATGCAAAAGATAATGATTTAGGTCAATGGGGCGATTTATTGGATCCATATTGGGATTATGTAAATAATAAACCAAAAGGTTGGTAAAATATTATTATTTATGTTATTATAAACTATTAAATAATAATTGGAGGTAATTATGATACATAAAGAAATATTAAAGAAGATTGAAGAATTTGATACAATAATTATTCATCATCATGTCAGTCCTGATCCTGATTGTATAGGTTCTCAATTAGGATTAAAATATCTAATCGAGGAATCCTATCCAAACAAAAAAGTTTATGCCGTTGGTGAAAATACAGATAGAACTATGTTTATGGGCTCAATGGATGTTATAAGTGATAATGTCTACAATGATGCACTAGTATTTATTGTCGATGTTGGAGATAAAAAAAGAATTGATGACCAAAGATTTTTAAATGGAAAAACTTTAATTAAAATCGATCATCATCCATTAACAGAAGAATTTGCTGATTTAGAATGGGTAGATACTAAATTTTCAGCATGTACTGAAATGATAATTGATTTATATATTGAAAATAAAGAAAAATTAGTTATGAATGATAAAGCTGCAAGAGTATTATATGCAGGTTTATTAACTGATACAGGCAGGTTTTATTATAATAGTGTTACAGAACGTACATTAAGATATGGTGCAGAAGTTTATAAATTTGGTTTTAGTAAACAAGATTTATATGCTAACTTGTATTATAAATCCGTTGCCGAATTGAAATTCACTGGCTTTTTAATGGCTAATTTCAAATATACAGAAAATGGATTAGGATATATAAAATTAACTCAATCTATTTTAGACGAATATAATGTCACAGCTGAATTTGCTTCAGGTATGGTAAATACACTGTCTAATATAAAAGAAATTGTAATGTGGATGTTTTTTACAGAGGATAAAGACTTAGGTAAAATTAGAACAAGTTTTAGATCACGTGGTCCAATTGTAAATAAACTAGCTGCTAAATATGGCGGTGGCGGTCATGCTTTAGCTAGTGGAACACTAGCTAATAGCTGGGAATTTGTTGAAAACATAATAAGTGATGCAGATATATTATGTAAAGAATTTAATCTATAGGATGTTACCATGATTCAATTGATATTTTAAATGTGCTAGTGATAGAAGATTTTAAGTGCTTTGTCTTACATTAAAGAAATCATGACGTTGAATCTAGATCACCAATTGTTAATAAACTAGCAGTTATATATGGCTGTTAGACCATACATTTGCTTGTGGAGCAATGTTACTACTTGGGATGACGTTGATCATATCATTAATGACGCAGATGAAATATGTGTAAATTTTAAAATGGTTTAATTTTTAAACCATTTTTTTATTTTTATAAAGTTATTTAATATAACTATAACAATATTAACCAAAATATGCCAAAATTGACGCAAAAAAAGTTATCATAACTTAGGTAAGTATCGTAATAAAATGTAATGGAATGATAATTGGTTTTGATTAAAGCCAAATAAAATCAAAAAATAAGGAGTGGAATAATGCAAGTTTTGTCTTTTAATGTTAAAAGTTATCGAAGATTAGATAATCCTAATAGAGGAGCGATTGAAACTTATGAGTTTTATGTTCCGATTGCTTCTATATGTGATAATATACCGATTGTATATAATAATCATCGATTACAAGGATCAAATACTGAAACTCAACGAGAAATAGAAGATTCCTTACTTGATGAAAATAATGAGATTTTCCACATATTAAACAGAGGATTAGTTTTATCAGCAGCAAAGATTAATTACTACAAAGATCGAGAAATAGTAGTTATTACTTTATGTGATGAATTGTTACACGGAAATATTGATGGAGGTAGAACATATTTATCAATTTTAAGATTATTAAAAAATAGAAATAACCTTGAAAAGCTACAAAATAAATTTGTTAAAATGGAAGTATTAATTGGATTAGATTACAAGTTTTACAACATTGCTCACTTTTTATAAATAATAGAATTTAGCTTTAATTTTATCAAGAATTTAGTTGATACAAGATAGATACTTCACTGATAAACAGCAGGTTAACCTGCTTTCAAATAATTATTTATGAATAAATAATCCGTTTTCTAAGATTTTCATAACGTCAGCAACTACATCTTCATAAGAATCCTTGTTATCAAAAATAACATACTTTAAACCAATAAAATTTGATATCCCCATTAAGACATATGAAATATTCATAGGATCAATGTCAATAACTTCGTTATTTTTTTGTGCTTCTACTATACCTTTGGAATACCTAACGGCGAAATTTTCATAGTAGTCTCTGAAAGATTGTGCATCAACATATTGTGATTCCCAAATAATACGGTAAGCTGTTTGATTGTTTTTAATAAAATCAAGATATGTTTTTAAACCATTATATTCTTTTTCATATCTTGTTTTACAATCCCTAGTTGCTAGACTAATGGATTTACGGATTTCATAACTAAATTGTAAAAGTAAATATTTATATAAATTTAATTTATCGTTAAAATAAATATAAAATGTACCAGGAGCAATATTAGCACCATCTGTAATGTCATTGATTGAAGTGTTAAAATATCCTTTTTCAAAAAAAAGTTTTTTTGCACTATCACATATACGATTTAAGGTTTCAAATCCTCTTTTGGTTTTTGGTTCTTTAACTAGTAGTTCCATCTTTATCAACCCTTTATTGTTTTAATAAATTATAACATTTTTAGACTCAATATCCAATATGAAAAACAGATGTTAAGGTATAAAGTTGTGAAAAAATAAATTAAGAAATAAACATATTGACAAATATTGGTAATTAAAATATAATAAAAACATGAAACACTATTCATGTGAATGTACCTTCATGTTTAGTATATTTTATTTTATTAATAAAATCAACATAAAAATAAAAAAATTATTAAAAGTAGTAGTTTAAAAACTATTTTTTTTAGCAGATTAATTGTAAGCGTTTTTATGTAGTGAGTGGAGGATTAGGATGAGTAAAGTATTTATAGTAGCTGCGAAACGAACAGCTATAGGATCTTTTTTGGGAACATTAAAAGATGTTCATCCAGCGGATTTGGGAGCAACAATAGTAAAGAAGTTAGTGGATGAAACAAAAGTAAACCCAACTGAGATTGATGAAGTGATTGTAGGTAATATATTACCAGCTGGTTTGGGTCAAGGTGTGGGTAGACAAGTAGCAATTAAAGCAGGATTACCACAAAATGTACCGGGTTATACGCTTAACATTGCTTGTGGTAGTGGAATGAAAGCGATTATGAATGGGTATGCCCATATTAAAACAGGTATGCATCATTTAGTAATCGCTGGTGGTGTTGAATCAATGAGTAGAGCACCCTATTTAATACCCTACACAACACGTAATGGATATAAAATGGGAGATATGAAAGTAATTGATCATATGATTAATGATGCACTTACAGATGCGTTTGATAATATTCATATGGGAGTGACTGCTGAAAACATTGCCGAAAAGTACAATATTACTCGTGTTGAGCAAGATGAATTTGCTTACAATTCACAACAAAAAGCAATTCATGCGATTGATACTGGCCGTTTTGTTGATGAAATTATTCCAGTAGAAATTACTACTAAAAAAGAAACTATTATTTTTGCACAAGATGAATATCCAAATCGTGGCACAAATTTAGAAAAACTTGCTAAGTTAAAGCCTGCATTTATAAAAGATGGGTCAGTAACAGCTGGAAACGCATCAGGTTTAAATGATGGAGCAAGTTTCGTGCTACTTGCTAGTGAAAAAGCCGTAGAAAAGTATAATTTAAAACCACTTGCTGAAGTATACGGTATTGGTCAAGGTGGAGTCGATCCAAAGGTTATGGGACTAGGACCTACACCATCAATTAAACATGCGTTAGAACATGCTAATTTAAGTTTAAACGATATCGAATTAATTGAATTAAATGAAGCATTTGCAGCACAAAGCCTAGGTGTAATTCATGAATTATGTGAAGAGCATAATGTATCTAAAGAATGGATATTAGAAAGAACAAATGTTAACGGTGGAGCTATAGCACTTGGACACGCAGTCGGTGCAAGTGGAAACCGAATAGTAGTAACACTACTACATGAGATGATAAAACGAAATGCAACTTATGGATTAGCTTCTTTATGTATTGGTGGAGGAATGGGAACAGCAATTATTTTAAAAAAAGTTTAAGAGAGAGGTTATTTGATGAGCAAAGTATTATCTGTTAACGCAGGAAGTTCATCATTAAAATTTAAGCTTTTTGATATGTCAAATGAGGTAATATTAACTGAGGGAATTGTAGAACGAATTGGTTCAGATGAAGCGATGTTTACAATAAAAGTAAAACAAGAAAAAATAAAAAAAATCATGGCGATCAAAAACTATGAACTTGCTGTAAGTTTATTAATTAATTCACTTACACACCATGAGATAATTTATGATTTAGATGAAATAAAGGGAATCGGACATCGAGTTGTCCATGGTGGTGAA
Source organism: Haloplasmataceae bacterium (assembly GCA_029240795.1). Lineage (GTDB taxonomy): Bacteria > Bacillota_I > Bacilli_A > Haloplasmatales > Haloplasmataceae > JARDZP01. The sequence goes on from JARDZP010000003.1 coordinate 81,682, forward strand.
ACATTTAAAGGGTCAGTAATTATAAATGATGATGTTATAAAACAAATAGGAGATCTTAATGATTTAGCACCACTCCATAATCCCGTTAACTTAATGGGAATTAAACAATTTATGAGTCTTTTACCAAATATACCAAATGTAGCTGTATTTGATACTTCCTTTCATCAAACGATGACCGAGGATGCTTATTTATATGGTGTACCTTATGAATGGTATGAATTATACGGTGTTAGAAAATATGGATTCCACGGGACAAGTCATAAATATGTTTCAACTAGAGTAAGACAAATTCTGAATAAAGATGATGCAAAAATTATAATCTGTCACTTAGGTAATGGAGCATCAGTATGTGCGGTACATGGAGAAAAATCAATTGATACAACAATGGGTTTTACCCCTTTAGCGGGACTGTTAATGGGGACTCGTTGTGGTGATGTCGATGCAGCAATTATTCCATATGTTATGACAAAAGCAAATAAAACTTTAAATGAAATTGAAGCAGATTTAAATAAAAAATCAGGACTTTTAGGAGTTAGTGGGTTAAGTAATGATTCGAGAGATATTGAAGATGGAATAAATGGTGGTAATAAACGCTGTAGATTAGCTCAAGACATCTTTATTAGAAGAATTGTTTCGTATATATCGAGTTATCATGTTTTACTTGATGGAGCAGACGCTATTGCGTTTACTGCTGGTATTGGAGAAAATTCAACTAGAGTGAGAGAAGAAGTTTTGAGTAAACTAAGTGTTTTAGGAATAAAAATAGATCATGAAGCGAATAAAGTTCGCGGTTCGGAACAATTGATATCAACATCAGATTCAAGTGTAAAATGTTTTATAATACCTACTAATGAAGAGGTAATTATAGCTCGTGATGTTGTTAAGTTAATAATTAAAAATTAAAAAATGAGGTGGATTTAAATGAGATTAGATGGAAAAGTGGCCATTATTACAGGAGGAGCACGTGGTTTAGGTGCTGAAATGGCTAAATTATTTGCTCTAGAAGGAGCTAAAGTAATTGCTGCTGATATGAGTGATTTATCATTTGAAGCAGAAAATGTTGAAGGTTTCAAATTAAATGTGACAGATGTAAATAGCTGTAGTCAATTATTCGAATATGCAAAAGAAAAATATGGTAGAATTGACATTTTAGTTAATAATGCAGGTATCACAAGAGATGCATTAACGAATAAAATGACTGATGAAATGTGGGATTTAGTAATTGACGTAAATTTAAAAGGTGTATTTAATTTAACTAAATTCGTTGGTCCTCAAATGATGGAACAAGGCAGTGGTTCAATTATAAATATCTCTTCTATAGTGGGTGAATATGGAAACATTGGTCAAGCAAATTACGCAGCTACAAAAGCAGGTGTAATCGGCTTAGCTAAAACTTGGGCAAAAGAATTTGCACGCAAAGGGGCTGCAGTAAGAGTTAATGCGATTGCTCCAGGTTATATCATGACTGATATATTAAAAACAGTTCCACAAGATTTATTAGATAAATTTGCTAAACAAACAATGTTAGGTCGTTTAGGGCAACCAGAAGAAATAGCTAAAGCTGCTTTATTCTTAGCTAGTGACGAAGCATCCTACGTTACAGGACACGTGTTAGATGTAAATGGTGGTATGAGATTATAATAAAAATAAGGTGGAGATGAACATGTTAAAAGATTATCTAGTTTTAAAATTAGACTTAGGTAATGGAGAAACATTAGCTTATCGTCAAACTGGAAAAGGCGATAAAACATTATTGTTGATTCATGGTAATATGAGTTCTTCAATTCACTACGATACTGTTATGGAGGAATTAGAAGATAACTATTTAATCTATGCTGTTGATTTACGGGGTTTTGGTGATAGCACTTATAATCAACCGATTAATTCGTTAAGTGATTTTGCAACTGATATGGAAATATTTATTAATAAACTGGAATTAGAAAATTTAACAGTGATGGGATGGTCAACAGGTGGTGGAGTAGCATTAGAACTTGCTGCAGAAATACCCGATATTGTAAATAAAGTTATCCTTATTGAATCTGTTGGTATTAAAGGTTATCCAATGTTCAAAAGGGATGAAAAGTTTCAACCAATTCTAACTGAACGTATCAGTTTACGTGTTGATGTAGCCGTTGACCCTATTCAAGTAATACCCGTTTTAAATGCATTTCAAACTAAAAATAAAGATTTTTTTAGATACATTTGGAATTTAACAATTTATAATACCAAGCAACCAGATCCAGAAAGATATGACCGATATCTTGAAGAAATAATAAAACAAAGAAATTTAGTTGATGTTGATTATGCATTAGTTCATTTTAATATGACTTATGAACATAATGGTGTTAATGAAGGAACTGGTCGAGTAGATTTTATAAAAGCAGATGTACTAATACTTCAAGGAGAAAAAGATTTGGTAGTACCCATGATGGTCGGTTTAGAAACTAAGAAACATCTAGGTGATAAAGCTAAGTTAGTACTTTTAAAAGGTGGACACTCACCAATCACAGATGATTTATCTGAATTCATAAATATAGTAAAAGATTTTATAAACAATTGAAAATTGAGAAGAAGGAGGATAAATATGAGTATTATTAATGTGGGAATAGTTGGGACTGGTATATATATACCAGGAAAAAGAATGACTGCTCGTGAAATAGCAGATGCAACAAATGGTCTTTGGGCTGAAGAAGCAATTATTGAGAAACTCGGTATTATTGAAAAACCGATACCTAATAGTGAAGACGGAACTCAAGAAATGGCGGTTTATGCAGCGCTTGATTGTTTAAAAAATACTAATGTTGATTCAAAAGAAATAGATGTAATTCTATGTATAGGTGAAGAATGGAAAGAATATCCACTAACAACATCAGCATTATACATTCAATGTAAAATCGGAGCTGAAAATGCTTGGGGAATTGATGTGCAAAATCGCTGCTGTACAACCGTAACAGCTATGAAAATGGCTAAAGATATGTTAATTGCCGATCCAGAAATTAATACAATTATGATTGTTGGTGGATATCGTAACGGTGATTTTGTAGATTATAGTGATAAAAATATGTCAATGATGTATAACTTATCAGCAGGAGCGGGTGCCATTATTTTAAAGAAAAATTATAATCGTAATGTACTGTTAGGTTCTCATATTATAGCTGATGGAACACTATCACGTGCGGCTGGAGTAGAAATTGGTGGTACCGCTAATCCAATTACAAATGAAAACTATAATGTAGCATATAAATCTTTAAGATTATTAGATCCTACATACATGAAAGAACGTTTAAACCAAGTTTCATTACCTAATTGGTATAAGTGTATTGATGAAGCATTCAGAAAATCAAATATCGCTAAAAGTGAATTGGGATATTTAGCAATCTTACATTTTAAAAGGTCACAACATTTAGCAATGCTTAAAGAATTAGGATTAACTGAAGATCAAGCAATTTATCTTGAAAAGTACGGACATATGGGTCAAGTAGATCAAATATTATCCATTCATTTAGCCTTACAACTTGGTAAAATTAAAGATGGAACGGTTGTAAGTATGATTGCTGCAGGTATTGGTTATGTATGGGCAGCAAATGTGATTAAATGGGGTGAGGTATAATGGAGTCCTTCTTAAGAATGATTTTTAGTGGAATTGAAACAGGTAGTTTTTATGCTTTAGCTGCTTTAGGGATAATCATTATATTTAGAACATCAATTACAACAAACTTTGCTCAAGGTGTTATCGGTATGTTTAATGCTTTTATGGCAACAGAATTTTATTATCGCTTTGGTTATAGTACAGTTGAGTCAATCATACTAGCAATAGTAACCTCAATAATTATGGGGATATTAATAGATATTTTGATTATTCGTCATGCTAGAAAAGTAAATCCGGTAAGTAAGCAAATTATTACATTAGGTCTTATCATGATCATTATGGGAATTACTCCAATGATATTTGGAACAACGAACAGGGATTTAAAAAGAATTATCCCATCTGGTCAAATAGATTTTGGTTCATTACATATCTCTTATAATTCGATATTAAATATAATTTTAGTTTTTATAATAATGTTTGTATTGTTTATTGTACTACAATATACGAAGTGGGGATTAGCAGTTCGAGTAACTGCATCAAACGAGTATACAGCGAGACTTATGGGTGTTCCAACCAAAATGGTAACAATGATTATTTGGGCTTTAGCTGCATCGTTATCAACACTTGCTTCTATTATGTTAGCACCCAGTAATAGTGTAGAAGTCAATATGATGGGCGGAGTACAAGTCAATGCATTAATTGCTTGTGTACTTGGTGGATTTCAAACATTTTACGGTCCGGTAATCGCTGCCTATATAATAGGTATAAGTAGTAATCTAATCGTCTTTTATATATCAGATACGTGGGGAGAACCTATATTATATATTTTTATCTTGATTTTTATCTTAATAAAACCAAATGGTTTAATAGGTAAAAAATTAGTTAAGAAAGTTTAGGTGATATTGTGGCAATAATTAGTAAAAAAATAATAAAAGATATATTTTTTAAGACCTCTAATATACTTCCTAAACCCTATGTTAACTATTTACTTTTTGGAATCATTTTAGTTATTCTTCCTTATATAGTTAATGGTTCTACTTTACTGACTATAGGCTCAGTTATTGTATATGCGATTGCTGCTTTAGGGTTAAATTTACTTTTAGGATATTCTGGACTTATATCATTAGGTACAGCTGGATTTATGGGACTTAGCTCCTATTTTGCCAGTTATTTAACAAAAGATTTAAACTTTCCATTTTTTGCTTCTTTATTAATTTCAGTATTTATACCAGTTATTCTTGGATTACTTGTTGGTTTAGTTTCATTAAGAATAGAAGGTTATTATTTAGCAATAGCTACATTAGCAGTTGCAGAAATATTAAGACGTATCTTCGAAAAGTTTATTGCATTTACAGGTGGTTATGTAGGTAAAACGGCTGATTACCCAAATATTTTAAATGTTTTTATGTTAGATCGTGAAGGAACATATATAATCCTTGTAATATTTTTAATAGTTATCATGATACTTACCCATAATTTAATTCAGTCACCTACAGGCAGAGCCTTATTGACTATGCGTGGAAGTGATGCAGCGGCACAAGCAATGGGTATTGATATTTTAAAATATCGTCTCATCGCATTTGCTTTAGCTACCTTATATGCGTCTATCGCAGGCGTATTATATGTTCATTTTAATGAATTAACCTATCCGACAATATGGAATTTAGGACTTTCACTCAATATATTAGCAATCATCATTATAGGCGGGATCAGGTCCATTAGTGGTACTGTTTTAGGTGCATTTGTTGTATATTCATTCAGTGATTTGATTCTAAAAGAAATTCCTTTTATAGGAGAAATCCCAGGTCTATCAAATATTATCTTTGGAGTATTAATCATTGTCATAATTTTATTTTATCCACAAGGATTAATTCAAATTTTTAAAAATATACTTAAATCAATTTTTATAAGAAAGGATGTCAAGGCAAGTGAGTAAAAAAGCTATTGTGGTAAATAAAGAATTATCTAATGATATAGTATTGCAAGTAGATAACTTATCAATAGCATTTGGTGGACTTAAAGCTGTTGATAACCTATCTTTTAATATTAAGAAAAATGAAATTTTTGGGTTAATAGGACCAAACGGTGCGGGTAAAACAACTGTTTTCAATTGTATAACACAGTTTTATCGTCCAAATAACGGTGAGGTTTATTTTAGAACTAAGAGAGATAAGGTTGTAAATTTAGTGGGTCGACCTGTTTATCGAATAATTAGACTTGGATTAGTTAGAACATTTCAAAATGTTGAGCTAATAAGAGAATTATCTGTGCTAGATAATCTGCTTGTGGGTGCACATATAAAATATAAAACAGGTTTCATTTCTCATATGTTAAAAACTAAAAAAGCAAGAAAAGAAGAACTTGATAATCGTAAAAAAGCTATTGAAGTTTTAAAATATTTAGGTATTGATCATCTTAAAGATTTTTTAGCTGCAGGACTTTCTTATGGAATACTTAAGAGAGTAGAATTGGGAAGAGCATTAATGAGCGATCCTAATTTATTAATATTAGATGAACCAGCTGCAGGTTTAAATGAAACAGAAACAGAACAATTAGCAGAAACAATCAGAAAAATTCGTGATGATTTTAACAGTTCGATCTTGTTAGTAGAACATGATATGCGATTAGTAATGAATATTTGTGATAGAATATGTGCTATTTCTTTTGGAAAGTTACTAGCAATAGGAACTCCGAAAGAAATTCAATCAAATAAAAATGTACAAGAAGCTTATCTTGGAAAGGATGATTAAAAATGAGTAATGTTATACTTTCCGTTAAAGATTTGAGAGTAAATTATGGTAGTATTCAAGCATTAAAGGGGGTCAATCTTGAAATAAAAGAAGGTCAAGTTGTAGCGTTACTAGGTGCAAATGGAGCAGGTAAAACAACAACATTAAGAACGCTATCTGGTTTGATTGAAGCAACAAGTGGAGAAATTGAATTTGATGGTCAAATTATTAGTAGATTACCAGCGGAAAAAATTACTAAGTTAGGTATTAGTCAATCTCCAGAAGGAAGAGCAATTTTCCGTGATTTGACTGTAGAGGAAAATTTAAAAGTTGGTGCTTTTACAGTTAAAAATTATATCCAGTATAATAATTTTGAAAGAGTATATAAATACTTTCCAATATTATATGAACGCAAAAAACAAGTTGCATCAACCCTTTCGGGTGGAGAACAACAAATGTTGGCTATTGGACGCTCATTAATGGCAAGTCCAAGGTTATTGTTATTAGATGAGCCATCTTTGGGACTAGCTCCAATTATCGTGAAAAATATCTTTGAGATTATCAATGAGATTAAAAAAGAAGGAACCACAGTTCTGATTGTTGAGCAAAATGCGTTGCAAACATTAAAGATTGCTGATTATGCCTATGTTCTTGAAATTGGTGAAATTAAAACAGAAGGAAAAGCTAAGGATTTAATTAATGATCCTAATCTAATTGAAGCCTATTTAGGGGGAAGAAAATAAGTAATAATCTACGAAAAGTAGTTATTAAATAAATTATGGAGGAAAAAGTATGAGAAAAATATCATTATATAGTTTAATTATGTTAACTATTTTAGTATTAGTTGGATGTAATAAAACTACTGTTTCTGAAACAGAAAATAATTATGTTCAAGGTATAACAGCTACAGAAATTAAAGTTGGTAACTGTGCTGCTACATCAGGAGCTGGAGCTACAATTGGTATACCATTCAATGCAGGTATTCAAGCCTACTTCGATATGGTAAATGATGCTGGTGGAGTAAATGGTAGAACTATTAATTTTGTTCACGAAGATGATGAATTTGATCCAGCAAAAGGTAAACAATGTGTCGAAGATATGATGAATGATGAGAAAATATTTGCTCTAGTTGGACATTTTGGAACACCAACGATCGCAGCTACATTAGATGATGTTAAGGAAAAAGGGATTCCTGTAGTTTATTTTGCCAGTGGATTAGCATCTTTATATAATGAAAATGCAACTGGTGAAGATCGTGGAATTTATCCTGTACAACCTATCTATGTTATGGAAGGTCGTTTAATTGTTGCTCGTGCGGTAGCTGAATATGATTCTAAAAAAATAGGTGCTATCTACACAAGTGATGATGCAGGTACAGATATGATCACTGGTATTAGAAACCAAGTGAACAAACTAGGAGATGAATACACTTTAGTTGAACAACAAGTAACTCCTGGTGCTTCAGACTATAGTGCTGCAGTTGCTAAAATGAAACAAGAGGGTGTAGATGTTGTTATAGTAGCAACTATTCAAGCATCATTCACTCCAATTGTTAAAGAATTAGCAAAACAAAATGTAAATAAACCAGCATTTACTTCTTATATTAATGCAGATGGTACATTAATTGGATTAGTAAAAGATGACGTAGGAACAAAATTCCCAATTTATGCAAACGCGTGGGTTGACGTATCTGATACAAATGCAGTAACATTATTTGCAACTGAAATAGTAGAGTCATCTGGTGTTCCGTTATATGCTGCAAATGCATTTTCTATGGCAGGTTGGATTGCAGGACATTATTTTATTGAAGGTTTAAAAAATGTTGATGGTGATTTAACTTGGACTTCATACATGGATGGTATTGAAAGTGAACCAATTAAAAATCCATTCGGTGGTCAAATAGATTACTCTAATGGAAAACGTTTAGGTACACAAGAAATGTCTTTGCTAAAAATGGATGTTACAACATCAACATGGGCAGCACATAAACCAATCGCAAATCTAGAATCAATCTTAGGGGACACAGATTTAGGTTTAGATGAAGATAAATCATCACTTGGATTATATTATGTAATTGGTGGAGTAGTATTAGTTGTTGTTGTGGCAGGTATTGTATACTTTGTTGTTAAATCAAAACGTCGTGACGAAGAGTAAAATATATTAAAAACTATATAGGGGAGGTTCGCCTTCCCTTATAGTAATTATGATGGGATGTGATTTTTATGGATTATAAAGATAAATTAATTACAGTTGAAAAAGCACTAAGTATGGTTAAAACGAATGATGTTATTGTAACAGGACTTGGTTCAGCCGAAGCTAGAGCTTTTATGTCACAACTACATACAATAGCGGATCGTGTAAAAAATGTTACTACTACTACGTGTTTACCAATGATTAATTCGGAATATTTTGTGAATCCTGCTTTTAAAGATTCTTTTAAAATGGCTGGTTGGTTTTATACTGGTCCATTAAGAAAGGCACACATGAATGGATCTATTTCATTTATCCCTAATCACTTACACTTAGCGGGGATCAAACGGATTCATCATATTAAACCAAATATCTATATAGGTAATGCGACAATGCCAGATAAACATGGTTATGTATCCTTATCTTTAAGTAATACATATGAAAAAAGAATGATTGACGCTGCCGATTTAGTAATTTTAGAAATTAATCCAAAATTACCAAGGACCTTTGGTGATGTTGAATTACATATAAATGATATTGATTATTTGATTGAGACTGATTATGATATTCCAGTATTACCAGATATAGAACCCAATGAAAAAGATTTAAAAATTGGTCAAATTATTGCCGATTATATTAATGATGGTGATTGTATCCAATTAGGTATAGGGGGTATTCCTAATGCGGTAGCTGCATCGTTAATGAATAAAAAAGATTTAGGTGTTCATACTGAAATGTTAACAACTGGTCTTATGAAACTTGCTAAAGCTGGTGTCATAACAGGTAAAAATAAAACAATTAATAAAGGGAAAATGGTTGCTACTTTTGCCTTAGGTACACGTGAACTCTATGATTTCCTTGATAATAATCCCTCAGTAGCGATATTAGATGGACATTATGTAAATGATCCATGTACAATTGGTCAAAATGATAATCAGGTATCCATTAATACGACTATTGAAGTCGATTTAGTTGGACAATGTGCCTCAGAAACGATTGGACATGTACAGTTTAGTGGTACAGGAGGTCAAGCAGATACTGCGATTGGTGCTCAAAATTCTAAAAATGGTCGTTCCTTTATCGCATTATATTCAACAGCACTCGTTAAAAATCCTGAGACAGGTGAACGTGAAGAAATTTCAAAAATTGTTCCAACTTTAAAACCAGGGGCTGTTGTATCCTTGTCGCGTAGTGATGTGGATTATGTTGTAACTGAATATGGTGTAGCCGCATTAAGAGGTACTTCGGTCGCTGAACGTGTTGAAAGATTAATAGCTATTGCTCATCCTAAGTTTAGAGATGATTTAAGAATGCAAGCAAAGGAATTATATTTCATTTTTGATTAAGGAGGAAATATGTCAGAGTTTAACTTTAATAATCATAAAGTTTATTATGAAGTCCATGGTGAAGGAGCTCCATTATTAATTTTAAATGGAATTATGATGTCTACCTCTAGTTGGAAATTATTTTTAAATTCATTTACTAAGTATAATCAATTAATTTTAGTCGATTTCTTTGATCAAGGCAGATCAGATAAACTAGATATTGATTATAAACAAGATTTACAAGTTGATTTGGTGAATGAATTGTTAAATCATTTAAATGTTGATAAAGTTAATTTGGTTGGTATTTCATACGGTGCTGAAGTCGCTATACAATTTACAATTAAATATCAAAATCGTCTAAATAAATTAACATTATTTAACGGTGCTGCTTATACATCACCTTGGTTACACGATATCGGCAGAGGTTGGGTTGAAACAGCTAGGACTTATAATCCAAGAGCCTTTTATAAGATTACTATACCAATCATTTATTCTCCTGAATTTTATAATAATAATCTTAATTGGATGAGAAGACGGGAAGAAATACTTATTCCTATGTTTAACCAAACATTTTTAGATGCTATGGTCCGATTAATTGAAAGTTCTGAAGGTTATGATCTTCGTAATCAAATAAAAGAAATAAAAGTACCAACATTAATTGTTGGTTGTGAAAATGACTATTTGGTACCACTACATGAACAAAAATTCTTACATCAAGAAATAAGAACATCTGAATTAGTTATATTACCAAATTGTGGTCATGCATCTATGTATGAACGACCAGCCCTATTTATTAGCTTAGTTAATGGATTTATTAATGGTAATATTGATGTTAGTGTTTTATAGAGATCGTTTACTTAGGTTACTAACGAGTTATAGTTGGTAACCTTTTGATATTTATAAATTTTATTTGATATTCAAATATATTGATGTACAAAGTAATTACATTGTAGTATAATACGTTTATAAAAGTTTGCATCGTGAATAGGGTTTTATACAAAATTACCTATTTTCTATAGTGTTATACAGGGAGTGTATTTATGGATTACAAAAATAAATTAATTACAGTAGAACAAGCATTAAGTATGGTTAAATCTGATGATGTGATAGTTACAGGCTTAGGCGCAGCTGAAGCGAGATTGTTTATGTCTAAACTTCATACGATAGCAAATCGTGTTAAGAATGTAACTACTACAACCTGTCTACCGATACTTAATGCAGAGTATTTTATGAATCCAGCCTATAAGGATTCATTTAAATTGACAGGTTGGTTTTATACAGGACCCATTAGAAAAGCTCAAATGAATGGAAATGTTTCATTTATACCAAATCACCTTCATTTATTTAGTAAAAATCGGTTTTTCAACACTAAACCTAATATTTTTGTAGGTAATGCGACAATGCCTGATAAACATGGATATGTGTCATTATCTTTAAGTAATACATACGAAAAAAGAATGATTGAAGTAGCCGATTTAGTTATCATCGAAATTAATCCAAAACTACCTCGGACTTTTGGTGAGAATGAGTTACATATAAATGATATTGATTATATGATTGAAACAGATTATGATATTCCCGAAGTAACTGATGTAGAACCAAATGAAAAAGATCTACAAATTGGTTCTTTAATAGCCGGTTACATCAATGATGGTGATTGCATTCAATTAGGAATTGGTGGTATACCCAATGCGGTGACTGCATCATTATTTAATAAAAAAGATTTAGGTGTTCATACCGAAATGCTAACTACAGGCTTTATGAAGCTTGCTAAAGCAGGTGTCATAACTGGGAAAAAGAAAACAATTAATAAAGGGAAAATGGTAGCAACATTTGCTTTTGGTACCCGAGAACTTTATGAATTCCTAGATAATAATCCTGCCGTTGCGTTTTTAGATGGTCATTATGTGAATGATCCCTACACAATTGGTCAAAATGATAATATGGTATCTATTAATACTACAATTGAAGTCGATTTAACCGGACAATGTGCATCGGAATCGATCGGTCATGTACAGTTTAGTGGTACAGGAGGACAAGCAGATACCGCCATTGGAGCACAAAGAGCCAAAAATGGGCGTTCTTTTATCGCTTTATATTCAACCGCGCTTGTTAAAAATCCAGAAACGGGTGAACGGGAAGAGATTTCCAAAATTGTTCCCATGTTAAAACCAGGCGCGGCAGTTTCATTGTCACGTAATGATGTTGATTATGTCGTAACAGAGTATGGAGTTGCTGCATTAAGAGGTACTAGCGTCGAAGAACGTGTTGAAAAGCTAATTACGATTGCTCATCCTAAATTTAGAGATGAATTAAGAAGACTTGCTAGAGAACTTAATTATATAAATTAATATATTTTATTAAATAACACTTTGTTAAAAGACAAGGTGTTATTTTTATTTGATGAATATTTATCTTAATGATACAATACAATAAAGATAGAAAAAGGGTGATTGAATGGATAAGTTATTTATTATTGATAAAACGGTAGAATTTGTGAAAAACAAAATGGAAGGTGAAGGGACAGGGCACGATTATTGGCATATTGTAAGAGTTAACAATTTGGCAAAATATATTGGAATGAAAGAAAATTGTGATATGTTTATTGTTGAACTTGCAGCTTTACTACATGATATAGGTGATTGGAAGTTTCACGGTGATACTAATACTGGGATTATAGAGAATTGGCTTAATAGTTTAAATGTAGAAACAAGTGTTGTTGAGAAAGTAGTTTCGATTATTAAAAATTTATCATATAAAGGTGGAACAGTCAGTTCATATCAAGAAACAATAGAGGGTAAAGTGGTTCAAGATGCCGACCGTCTAGATGCGATTGGTGCAATTGGGATTGCGAGAACATTTGCATATGGAGCAAGTATTGGTAGAGAAATTTATAATCCTAATATTTTACCGATTGAAGCAATAAATTTTGAACAATATAAAAATTATCAAGGTACAACTATTAATCATTTTTATGAAAAATTATTAATATTAAAAGATAAAATGAATACTGAGACAGGCAAAAGTATCGCATTGAAAAGACATGCTTATATGGAAATGTATCTTGAAGAATTTTATGTAGAATGGAACGGTGATGATATTTGTTAGAGGTACTATTATTTATTTTATTTATCGCTACCTGTATGACTTTGATTTATGCTTTATTTGAGCCTTACTGGATTAAAATAAAATATTATCAAATTAATGGTGCACCTTCATCATTTAAAGGTAAGAAAATTGTCTTTTTAAGTGATATCCATAATTCAAGTATATCACCAGTCCGTAAATTAGATCAAATCGTCGATTTAGTCAATGAATTAAATCCTGATATCATTATTTTTGGTGGCGATTATGTTTCTGGTAATCAAAATTATGTAAAACCATTATTTGATAAACTATCAATCTTAAAAGCAGAAATAGGTATTTATGGTGTGTTAGGAAATCATGATTTTGAAGCGGGTGCAGATTTTGTAAAATATCAAATGGAAAAAGCTAATATAAAGGTTTTAGAGAATGAAATAAGTGAGGTTAAAATAAATAATCATGAACAAATAATCATCGCAGGTGTGAGTGATTATATCTATGGTAATCCTGATTTACTTAAGGTTAGTAATGAACTTTCACCTCATCAGTTTACTATTCTCGTGTCACATAATCCAGATATTGTTGGTGATATAAAAACTAAAGATTTTAATTTAGTATTAAGTGGTCATACTCATGGTGGACAAATTACCATTTTTGGCTTATATGCACCTAACATTCCATCAAAATATGGCCAAAAGTACCGAACAGGCTATATTAAAACGTTAAATACACAATTAATTGTATCAAATGGAATCGGTTGTATTGGATTATCTATGCGGTTTTTTGCGAGACCGCAAATTGTTGTTATAAAGTTATAGAGATACTAGCACAATTTATCAACTTCTTTAATACTATAATAAAGTGATTTAGGAGTGTGATGTTTTTTAAATGTCTGAATTCTTTAAAATTGGTGATAATGGAGAAATTGTAAGAAAAGTTCAATTTATATTGAAAGATCTAGGATACAATCTTACAATTGACGGAAATTTTGAACCATCTACTGAGGTTGCTGTAAAAGAGTTTCAGCACAAACAAAAAATTAAAGTAGATGGACTGGTTGGACCAAAAACAATGGAATTACTTTTACTTAGCGGCGGATATCATCCAGCAGAAGCATATGTGAATAGTTTTAATTTTTTTAGTGAAACAAATTACTCAATATGGGTAAATTTAGACACTCATCGAGTAAATATTTTTAATGGGAATAATCAAAATTGGTTTTTAATTAATAGTTATATTGCTTCCATTCCCGCTAATCCTACTATCAAAGGCTTATTTAAAGTAGGAGAGAAAAGTAAAAAATTCAAAGAAAATAGGAATTCATATTTTAAATGGATCACCTATTTCTTTGAAAATTTAAGTTTTAATTCGACTTTCAACAAGAAAAAAGCTGATGATCAATTAAATCAATTAAAATTTGAATGGTCAATTAGACTAAGTGAAGAAAACGCTAAATACATCTATGATAATATTCCTAAAGGTTCAACTATACTATTCAATTAAAAGGAGATGCATTGCATCTCCTTTTAATGGTTAATCTTCTAAATCATTACTAGCACTTGGTAAAACAAGTAAGTGAAAGAACAGCACGATAAATGCGAATACATTTACAATAATGTTGTAGAGGTTATATTCGTTTAAAACAAAGGCAATTACATTGATAAAAGGTATATAATATAAATTTGCTACTAAACAATAAAATAACATCAGAATCCATAATTTATGTGAATTTTTACTTAATCCATTATAGCCAAATTTGGCAGCATTATCACGAATTCCTGTAAAGAGTAAATAATTATATAAGATTATTAAAATTATTTTAACAAGATATATATTTGAATAGAGTATATAAATATAAGTTAAAAATGGTAAATTAATATCAAAAACCACTCGTATAAATGGAATTAATTCTATAAAAGAAAATAGGGATATAAAGAGGACGACAATTCTAGCGTAATTAAATTTTGGATGGTAATTTGATACATAGCTTAAACCTTGAAAAATTAAGATGTAACCTAAAATATCTGGTAATATATCTACATTTCTAAATGTAT
>JARDZP010000111.1 GCA_029240795.1 Haloplasmataceae bacterium
AATAAAAAGCTAGAAAAACCAATTTTTTGGATTTTCTAGCTTTTTATTTTTTAACAATATAATTTAAATAGTAAAAAAGACCGCTTATTCAGCAGTCTCAATCTTTCCTTGCTTTTATATATATTGTTAGAAAATATTGAATTTATAAGTATCCCTTTTTTGTGAAAATTGTTATAAAAAAATAGGAAGTTTTACTTCCTATTAAAAAACAAAATATCTTAACAACACATAAATTTGACTTGATAAAACCGATAACAATGCTATAGGTAAACCAAATTTTAGATAATCAAAGTATGAAATATGGTATCCTTCTTTTTGCGCCATGTTAACAACGACGATATTTGCAGGACATCCAAGTAATGTCGCTATACCACCTAAACAAGCGCCTAAACTTAATGACCACCATAAAACATCTGAATTAGCTAATGATGTAAATTCAATATAATTTTGTACAACTGGTATCATTACTGTTGCAGATGGTAGATTTCCACTAAATCCTGAGAATAAAGATGAAAACCACATGATTACAGATGATGCTAAAATTGTATTATCACCAACTAGACTAAATAAGGTATTAGCGATAACATCTATTATTCCAGCTATTTCAAGTCCTTTGACTTGTATAAATAAACCTATTAATAAAAAGATTGTGGTCCATTCCACTTTTCCAAATACGTGTTCAAGTTTACTTTCATTATTTTTGGTTAAGAGTAATAATACTATAGCACCAGCCATTGCAACGGCTCCACCACTTATATGGAAAACACTATTTGTAAAGAAAAAGAATAGTACTACGAGTAATACTGTTAAAGACTTCTTAGCTTGAGCGTGATCTGTTATATATTTATCTGCATCAATATGCATTAAAGTTTCAATCTCTGTATTATCCATCAATAAATCTTTTCTATATATTAATAGTACAATTCCTAAAGTAATTATACCTGATATAATTGCTGCTGGTGATAAATTATAAATAAATTCCATAAATGATAGCTGTGGATTTTGACTACCAATCATAATGTTAGGTGGATCACCTATTTGTGTTGCAGCTCCGCCGATATTAGAGAAAAAGATCTCTGAGAAGAAAAACGGAACTGGATTAAGTTTTAAAATCTTAGTTACACTAAGTGTTATAGGAACAACTAATAAAACTGTTGTCACATTATCTAAAAAGGCTGAACCAATACCAGTTACTATACAAAATGAAATGAGTAAACCGATCGGTTTTCCCTTTGATAATTTGGCAGCTTTAATAGCGAAAAAACTAAAAATCCCGGTTTCTACTGCAATATTAACGATGATCATCATTCCTGTTAATAAAGCTATTGTTTCCCAATCGATAAATTCAGCGATTGTTTCGATACTCAAAAGTTCTTCATGACCGCCACCAATGCGTAACATTAGTAACATGAGTACTGCGCATAATAAAGCAATTATAGTGCGATGAATTCTTTCAGTAGTGATGAAAACAAATGTTATTAGAAAGATTACTACTGCTAATATTTGTTGCAAGTAAATTGGGATTAGACTGTTAGGGTAGCTAAATATATTAATGAAATCCATGACTATAACCTCCGTTTAAATCTCACCTATCACATTTTACTCCTATTGGTTTGAATAATCAATATGAATTTAACTAAAATCGTTTTCAACCTTTATAACTTACGTGATATATGGTATAATAAGGAATGGATTTAAAGTAGAGGTGTGTAATTATGGCAATAAAAGAAGGGAGCGTAGTTCGCGGTAAAGTTACTGGAATTCAACCCTATGGTGTTTTTGTAAAATTAAATAATCACACAAATGGTTTGATACACATTTCAGAACTGACTGATAATTATGTTAAGGATATTACTGAATTTGTTAAAATAGGCGAAGTAATAAGAGTTAAAATTTTACAATATGATGAAAGCAACAATAATGCTAAACTTAGTCTTAAACAAGCTTGTAATTATTACTCGCGGTTTCAAGATAAAAAAGATGAAGATAATAAAACTATATTAGAAACGCCTAGTGGATTTAAAAATTTAAAAAATATGTTAGATGATCTAACTAAAAAGTAGGAGGACAATAATGAAAAACTTTTTGAAATTTGACTATTCAAATACTATAAATGTGGTGAAACCACATGAATTAGATTACTTTAAACCTTATGTAGAACTCACTCACAAGCAATTACATGATGGATTCGGACAAGGTAATGAGTTCTTAGGATGGTTAGATTTACCAGTAAATTATGATAAAGAAGAATTTACAAGAATTTTAGATGCGGCAAAAAAAATTCGTAATCATTCTGAAGTTTTAGTAGTAATCGGAATAGGTGGATCATATTTAGGCGCTCGTGCAGCTATAGAATTATTAAACAATCATTTTTATCAAATGACTTCTGGAACAAAAGTTTTATTTGCAGGTCAAAATATATCATCTAGTTATTTAACAGATTTAATTAATGCATTAAAAAATAAAGAATGGTCCATAAATGTAATCTCTAAATCGGGTACAACTACTGAACCCGCTATTGCATTCCGTGCCTTGAAAAAAATATTAATTGTAAAGTATGGAAAATCTGGCGCAAAAGATCATATTTTTGTAACAACCGATAAAGCTAAAGGTGCACTTAAGACATTAGCTACAACAGAAGGCTACGATACTTTTGTTGTTCCGGATAATATTGGTGGACGTTACTCGGTATTAACTGCTGTTGGATTACTACCAATCGCTGTAAGTGGCATTGATATTAAAACAATGATGAATGGTGCATACGATGCTATGGTTGAATATGCTTCACCCTATTTAGAAAAAAATAGTGCTTATCAATATGCAGTTATACGAAATTGTTTATATAATAAAGGCAAAACGATTGAATTATTAGTTAATTATGAACCTTCTTTACAATATTTTGGTGAATGGTGGAAACAACTATTTGGTGAATCTGAAGGTAAAGATCATAAAGGTATTTATCCTTCTTCAGCAAACTTTTCAACGGATTTACATTCATTAGGTCAATATATTCAAGAAGGACGACGTGATTTATTTGAAACAGTCATTAATGTTGAAAATGTAAAACATGAAATGTATATTGAAAGTGAAGAAACAGATTTAGATCAATTAAATTATTTAGCTGGGAAATCAGTTGACTTTGTAAATAAAAATGCCTTTAAAGGCACATTATTAGCTCATATTGATGGTGGAGTACCTAATTTAATTGTCAATATTCAAAAACTAGATGCATATGGATTTGGTTATTTAGTTTATTTCTTTGAAAAAGCATGTGCAATGTCAGGTTATTTATTAGGTATTAATCCTTTTGATCAACCCGGTGTAGAAGCCTATAAAAAGAACATGTTTGCCCTTTTAGGAAAACCAGGATTTGAAGAATTATCTAAAAAATTAAATGATAGATTAAATAAATAATTTATTTATAATAATAAGCATATTCAATCATATAATGTAATTAGGTGATTGAATATGCAAAAGTTTTATAAAACCTTATTTTTAATGTTTATTATGGTCTGTTTGTTTATTGTAAACATTAATTTGTCTAATAAGGTTAACGGTGAAGAATATCGCAACTATACAATTTATATCGATCCTGGTCATGGTGGAATCGATAATGGAGCTGTTTCGAATGGTGCGATTGAAAAGGAACTTAATTTAAAGGTTTCAATGTATTTAAAAAGTTACTTTGAACAAGTAGGAATAAACGTTTTAATGACAAGAGAAACTGATATTGATTACTACGGAGATATCAGGGGCAGTAAAAAAAGATCAGATTTACAAACCCGTATTGATATGATCAACAAATCAAATGCTGACTTATTTCTGTCTATCCATATGAATAATATTTCTAGTAGTAAGTGGTCAGGTTCTCAAATTTTTTATTATCCAGATAATGTGAATAGTGAAAAGTTAGCGAAATCAGTGATGAAAAACCTTAAAGATATGCTTAAAAATACTACAAGAGAAGCTAAAACAGTTAAAACCCTGTTTATCTTAAAAAATGTTGAGAAACCGGGAGTCTTAGTTGAAGCAGGTTTTTTATCTAATCCACAAGAATCTTCATTATTAAAAGATTCCAGTTATCAAGAAAAATTAGCGTATGCGATATTTATTGGTGTTTTGGAGTATTTAGATTCGAAACAATGAGCATAATAATTGTTGTATGAAATCCTTTATAATAAAATATAAAGGATATTTATTTTTGAGGTGAAAAAATGATTAAGCAAATAAATGATAACTTATATTGGATAGGTGTATTAGATAAAAACTTAGCTGTATTTGATGTAATAATGGAAACCAAGTTTGGTACATCTTATAATTCATACTTAATAAAAACAACACATCATAATATCTTAGTAGAAACAGTCAAAAATAAATTTTTTGATGAATATTTAGCCAATATTAACGAACTTATTGGTGTTGATAATATCGATATAATCATCGTTAATCATACTGAACCGGATCATGCTGGTTCATTAGAAAAATTATTGGATTTAAATCCTAATATTAAAGTAATTGGTTCTAAAGCAGCAATTGGTTACTTAGGTGATATTACTAATAAAAAATTTTATCAATATGTAGTAAAACCAAATGAAGAAATGATTATAGATAATAAAACATTTAAATTTATTATTGCTCCGTTTCTACATTGGCCTGATTCAATGTACACCTATTTAATGGAAGATAAAGCACTATTTACATGTGATTCATTCGGTGCTCACTTTGCTAGCGAAGGTTTATTATTATCTAATCTAAAAAATGATGAAGAAGCAAACTATCATTATTCATTAAGATATTATTATGATGCAATATTTTCTCCTTTTAAAAAGTTTGTATTACAAGCAATAGATAAAATAAAAGGTTTAGATGTTTTGTATATTTGTACAGGCCATGGACCCGTTATAGATAAAAATGTTAGTTGGTATTTTAACACATATAAAACATGGTCAGAAGAGACTAAATCAGAAGGTAAGTTGGTTGTGATTCCTTACGCTTCTTCATATGGATATACAGAAAAAATGGCCAACTTTATCATGAATGGTATAAAAGCAGTTGATTATTCAATCAATGTAAACTTGTATAATTTAAATATAACAAATTATCAAGATTTAGAAAATAAAATTACAAGTGAAATGTATCATGCAGATGCTATTCTTTTCGGCTCTACAACGATAAATAAAGATGCAACACCTGTTATTTGGAATATTGTAAATAAAATAAATCCAGTTACCTATATTGGTAAATTTACTAATGTATTTGGTTCTTATGGTTGGAGTGGTGAAGGCGTGGATCACATTCATCAGCGCTTAAAATGTACAGGTCTTAAAATTTTACCCTCTATAAAACTTATATTTAAACCATCTCTAGAGGATGAATCTGCATTATATGAATTTGGTAAGTCTGTAGCAAACTTAATAATCAATAATGAAAATAATTTACAACTCATTAATAATAATAAAATAACTATGAAAGAATAAAACGCACTTTTGCGTTTTTTTTTAGACAAGAAAATTATTAAGTATTATACTAAAAACATGAGGGATTATTAATAGGTGAGGTGTATTAGAAACTACAACATCCATACAAGAAACAACAACTAATTTAGGTTATTTTATATTAATTGAATTATAAAATTGTTGTAACTTAAAATTTTGTTGAGAGGGAATTGATACCTTGTATGTAAAAAGTAAATTAATAAATAAAAGAGAAGTAGATATACTAGAACCATTAAATGCGGTTTCAAATGTATCAATCGATAGTTGTAATATTAAATTAGAGTTTAAAAACTTTAATAGTGTAGACATAACTATTCCTGATGATATTAAAAATGATGAAGATTTTAATTTTCAATATTAAATGCGAAAAATTTATTGTAGTATTTATATAAAATTCATAGTATAATATAAGTATAAATAAATAAATAGAGGGAGATAATTATGATTAAAAAAAGTATTATATCGTTTTTCTTTATCATTTCAATTGTGTTTTTATCAGGTTGTGAATTATTACAAAATGATTTA
>JARDZP010000112.1 GCA_029240795.1 Haloplasmataceae bacterium
CCTAGAATTTGCGTCACACCTATTTGTGGTTTTCGTTCTTCAAAAATAATTAACAAAGTTGACTGTAATACTAAAACCACCGATAATAAAATGAATGTAAACACTAGAAAAAGGATAGAAGCTACTTTTGTCACTGATTCTTCTATTAACTCATTGTTAATTGTATCTATTAATAGATAATTCTTATACTGTGGGATGTCTAATATTTCTTTTTTAATTTCTTCTTTTTTAGAATCATCATTTAAACTAAAGTAAACGCGATTATAGATATTTTTTGTAAATATGGGATTCAAGTCTTCCATGCCAAATGACTTTAAAAAATATTTGATGTTACTATCTTTATCAATAAAAACATTATTGTCTCTAAATAAACCATTATCATCAATAACATCTATTACTTTAAAAGGGACTTCTTCCCCACCTAGTTTTAGATAGATTGTATCCCCAGTTAAAATGGTGTATTTTTTACCAATAGTACTTGTTATAAGTATTTCATTTTGATTCAACTGAGTATATGAATTTGATATATTTGTTACTTTTTTGAAATCCTCTAAAGATGTTGCTAAAATATTCACATAATTAAGTGTATTATTATTTATCTCCATTATTGAATTCATTTGAAAAAATGGAACGATATATTTAAACTCCTTTTCAATGTCCATTTTATTTGCAAGTTCTCGAATCGAAAAGTACCTAGCATTCGAATTTTGATCATATGTTAAATAAAAGTCAATATCCTGATAGGTTTCTATTTTTTCACGATAAAAATATTGTGTCAAAAAAGTCTTTGTTGAAAATGTTAATATAGAGAGAAATATTAAAATAGTAAAGGTCATTAATAAAATAATGGCTCGAAACTTGGAATAAATAATATTTTTAAACGACAATCGAATGATGAATTTAATTTTATCGAATAACTTGTTCATCTGCTAACACAACCCCATCTGTCAGTTTTAAATACCTTGTACCAAAGCGTATCATTTCTTCATTATGTGTTACTAGAACGATCGTCTTTTTCAATTCTTGATTGAGTCTTTTAAATAATTCCATAATTACTAAACTATTTTTATTATCTAAATTGCCAGTTGGCTCATCCGCAAAAATAATATCTGGGTCATTTATTAAACATCTAGCAATCGCAACTCGTTGTTGCATCCCACCACTTAATTGGCTTGGATAATGATTTTTATAATTTAATAAACCGACATAATCTAAAGTTTGATCGATATTATTTTTGTGATCTGAAGTTGCTAAAACAACTGCTAACAAGACATTTTCATAGACTGTCAAATTAGGTATTAAATTATAAAATTGAAATATAAACCCTATATTTCTTTGTCTTAATTTTGATATTTCTTTATCTGTATAAGTATTTACTTCTTTATTAAATAACTTTACACTTCCATTAGAATAATCCTCTAATCCACTTAAAACATATAAAAGTGTTGTTTTCCCACTTCCAGACGGTCCAATAATGGATATAAACTCACCTTTTTTAATTGTGATTGAAATTCCCTTTAAAACTTCTGTGGTATTAAAATTTTTGATTAAATCTTTTGTTTCAATTAAATTCATACCGATTCCCCTAACGTTCATAAAATATAATAACTCTTATCGTATACATTATATACGATAAGAGTTATTATTTCTATAATTATTAACCTATTGAACCTTCCATGTTCAGTTTCATTAATTGATTTAATTCAACCGCATATTCCATGGGCAATTCTTTCGCAAATGGTTCTATGAATCCCATGATAATCATTTCAATAGCTTGGTTTTCAGTTAAACCTCTACTCATTAAATAGAATAGTTGATCTTCTGAAACCTTAGAAACGGTAGCTTCATGTTCGATTTGAGCATCACTGTTTTTAATGATGTTAGTTGGAATAGTATCTGATTTAGATAATCCATCTAAAATAATCGTATCACATTCAACATGAGATTTGGCGTATTTCGCATTTTTACCGATGTCAACTAAACCTCGATAATTCACACGACCGCCCCCACGAGAGATGGATTTAGAAATGATCGTTGAAGTTGTATGAGGAGCTAAATGAATCATTTTAGCACCTGTATCTTGATTTTGACCACATGAAGCAAATGCGATTGAAACAGTTGTTCCTTTTGCACCTTCTCCGCGCAAGATACACGCTGGATATTTCATGTTAATACCAGAACCTATGTTACCATCAATCCATTCCATATGTGCATGTGCATCTACCATTGCACGTTTTGTAACCAAGTTAATAATATTATTAGCCCAATTTTGAACTGTTGAATAACGGCAGTAACCCTCTTTTTTAACAAAGATTTCTACAATTGCTGCATGTAATGAATCTTTAGAATAGATAGGTGCAGTACATCCTTCAACATAATGGACTGATGCTCCTTCATCAACGATAATTAACGTTCTTTCAAATTGTCCCATTTGTTCTGAATTAATTCTAAAATAAGATTGTAGTGGTTTTTCAATCTTAACACCTTTAGGAACATATATGAAAGACCCACCTGACCAAACTGCAGTATTTAATGCTGCGAATTTATTATCGGTTGGTGGTACTGATTTAGCAAAATATTCTTTAAATAGGTCAGGATGTTCTCTTAATGCGGAATCTGTATCTAAAAAGATAACGCCTTGATCTTCTAATTCTTTAATCGTATTATGATAAACAACTTCTGATTCAAATTGAGTGGAAACTCCTGCTAAAAACTTACGTTCTGCTTCAGGAATACCTAATTTTTCAAAGGTATCTTTTATTTCTCGAGGAACATCTTCCCAACTGCTTTCTGATTTTTCGGTTGATTTAATATAATAGGTATAGTCATTATATTTTATATCTGATAAATTAGGACCAAAAGATGGATCAGGAGAATTAACAAAGTGTCTATATGCTTTTAAACGAATATTTAACATCCATTCAGGTTCATTTTTTTTAGCTGAAATTGCTCTTACAACATCTTCATTTAAACCTTTGCCTGTATCATAAACACTTTTTGTTTCTGTTTTAAAACCATATTTATAGTCACCAACAATGTTGTCTATATCTTTTAAATTCTTTTCATCTGACACAGTTTTTCACCTCTCTCATTTTCTAGTTATTCTTCATGGTCACAAGTACAATTACCGTTATGTTCATCCATCACTTGCGCTAATGCTTTCCAAGCAATCGTTGCACATTTAAATCGTGCCGGGAATTGAGCAACACCTTGATATACAATCGCATCACCCATCTCAAGCTCAGCATCAAATTTTTCACCCTTAACCATATTAAGATAATTATCTAATATTTTAAAAGCTTCTTCAACTGTTTTGCCTTTAATTGTTTCACTCATTACACTAGCAGCTGACATCGAAATGGAACAGCCAGTTCCATCTTGATAAACATCGGTAATCATACCATTATCTATTTTAACTTGAATCGTGATATCATCACCACAAGTTGGATTTTTTAAATGTATTTTATAGAAATCGTCTCCGTCTTTTAAGCCTTTATTACGTGGATTTTTATAATGATCCATAATGACTTGACGATACAAAGTTTCTAAATTTCCATAAGACATAGTGTACACTCCCTTTTACTTAAATAAATCAAAAAATTCTTTAGCTTTTTTAATCGCTTCTACTAAATTATCAATATCCTTTTCAGTATTGTAAAAATAAAACGAAGCTCTTACTGTCGCTACTTGTTTTAAACAATTCATTAGGGGTTGTGCACAATGATGTCCAGCTCTAATCGCAACATTTTCTTGGTCAAATGCACTAGCAACATCATGTGGATGAACTCCTTCAATATTAAATGAAATAATACCTGTATCAGTATTTGGATTAAATAATTGTAATCCTTCAATGTTTTTTAATTGAGTTAAAGCGTATATTCTTAATTTACTTTCTTGTGATTCAATGAAATCAAAACCAATTTCATTAAGATAATCGATCGCAGCACCTATTCCAATTGCGCCGGCAATAATAGGTGTTCCAGTTTCAAATTTATACGGTGCATCTTTAAAAGTAACATCTTGTAAATAAACATAATCGATCATGTCCCCACCAAATTCAACGGGGTCCATACTTTGTAATAATTTGTATTTACCATATAAAACACCAATTCCTGTTGGACCACACATTTTATGTCCTGAAAAAGAGATAAAATCGCAATCTAACTCTTTTACATCAACTTTCATATGAGGTACAGATTGAGCACCGTCTACTGAAACAACTGCTCCTACTTCATGAGCTAATTTAATGATTTCTTTTATTGGCGTAATATAACCCATTACATTTGATGCATGTGTTAAAGCAACAACTTTTGTTTTATGAGTTAAGACTTTTTTGAAGTTCTCAATTGTGATCCGATGTTCAGCATCTAATGGTACATAAATTAATTTAGCTTTTTTTACTTTAGCCACATGTTGCCAGGGTAACATTGAAGAATGATGTTCAAGTTCAGATGTGATTATTTCATCACCTTCATTAATATATTTCATTCCATAACTACTTGCGACTAAATTAAGTGCACTAGAGGCACCTCTTGTAAATACTACCTCTTTAAATTTACAATGGATAAAATCAGCAACTTTTTGACGAGCTTTTTCATATAAATCAGTTGCTTCGTAACTTAATTTATATACACCACGGTGTACATTAACACCTAGTTTTTCGTTATAATAGTTTAAAGCATCAATGACCTGTTGCGGTTTAAGAGATGATGCCGCATTATCTAAATAGGTAAGATCACTATTTTTAAGTAAATAAAAGTCTTCACGTATTTTATTAATATCAGATATTTTAATCATTTTATCATCTGCCTAACACTTCATTATATTGTTAATTTTCTTTCAATCGTTTGAATAAAACTTGTTTTTATCTTTTCTGAATCAATCATTTCAATAATTGGATATAAAAATCCTAAAATAATTAATTTTTCAGCGTCAATTTTGGTTAATCCTCTACTCATTAAATAATATAATTGTTCTTCATCAACTTTACCAATACTAGCACCGTGTCCTGCCATTACATCATATTCATCAATTATTAAATAGGGGTTAGCATTCACTTTCGCATCATCTGATAAAGTAATAACATGAGTAGATTGTTGAGAATTTGAATTAGCCATACCTTGATTAATTTTGCCAATTCCATCGATAAATAAATGGGCTTGATCTTTAACAATTCCATGATTATTAATAGTCCCTATTGTATGTGGAGCTAAATGTTCAATATCAATTGTGATGGCATGGATATTGTCACGATCAGCTAATAAGACATTACGTGAGTCAGCTTGTGCTCCTTTACCTAATAATTTAATAATATTATTAGATACAGTGTTACCATCATTAAGTTGTCCTAATGCATAAACCAAATTTCCATTTTGTTGAACATAACCACGTCTTTCAATAAAAGCTAAAGTTTCTTCGCAAAATCGGTCAATTCCGATATAATTCACTTTCGCGTTATCACTAACAAATATTTCACTAACAACATTGGCATTGATTGTTTTAACATTATCTAATTTTTCAAACACTGTGACTTCACTACTTTGTTCAGCAACAATATATGTATGATGAACTAAATCACTATTGTCACCAATAACATGTAATTTTAAAGTTTCCTTAATAGCAACATTTTTAGGTATTCTAATTAAAATCGCACTATTTTGTAAAGCATGATTAATAGCTAAAAATTTATTACTCGCTTCAATTTTAAATTGTTTATAAAACAACTCTAATGCTTTACTATCTTTATTTTTAACAGCTTCTTTATAACTGATAATTTCAAGTTTATTAAATACATCATCAAGATTTTTATATATAATGTTTCCATCTTTGATTACAACAACATTCTCTTCATCTTCAACAAATTGTTTTAATGAATTAGGTAATATGGAAACTAATTCTTCTTCTACATTTTTCAAATTAAATTGATCAAATTGAAATTTATCTAAATTAAATTTCCCAATTTTGGGATATTTTTTT
>JARDZP010000030.1 GCA_029240795.1 Haloplasmataceae bacterium
GGAATTTATTTTTAGAGGTAATGGTTTTTTACGCTACCAAATAAGAATTATGATGGGTACTTTAATTGAAATTGCTGAAGGTAAACGTGAGATAAATAGTATTTTAAGTTTATATGAAGTAAAAGATCGTACTAAGGCTGGTTTTACAGCAGAACCACAAGGACTTTATTTATATCGTGTTGAATATTAGTGAGGTTATTAATTATTGACTGAAAAATGAATAAAACGTAAAGGTTTGAACTTCTCCTTGTCAAGTGGACAGGGAGAAGTTCAGTTTATAGCCTTTACGTTTTTTTAATTTCTTAATATCTCTTAAATAGTAGGGTTTATTTTTTATGCCTTACTAGTGATAAAACTAAAAATGCAGTATAAATTAATGCCCAGACCATAAAGGTCTTACTAACATCCTTATTATTATTATCAAAAGAAGCTAAGTAGGATAATATTGCTATAACAACGATGATAATAACATGATGAGTATTTTTTTTGATTAAGTTATATATTGTATTATTTTCTTTATTCATAATAATTTTCCATCCTTTATCTTATTTAATATTTATTTAAGAGATATTCATGAATTGATTTAGCAGCTTGTTTACCTGCTGCCATTGCTAGGATAACTGTTGCCGCACCAGTTACGGCGTCACCACCAGCATAAACTCCTAATTTAGATGTTAGTAACTGATCATTAACTATAAAACAGCCCTGATTATTTGTTTGTAATTCATCTGTGGTGTTTTTAATTAATGGATTTGGTGATGTGCCTATAGCGATGATAACTGTGTCAACTTCTAGAACGTGATTCGAATTATTTATAACGTGGGGTCTACGTCTACCTGATGAATCAATTTCACCAAGTTCCATGTTAACACATTCTATAGCAGATACTTCACCTTTGTCATTACTGTTAATCCTAATAGGATTACATTGTAATTTAAATATAATGCCTTCTTCTTTAGCATGATTGATTTCTTCCATTCTTGCAGGCATTTCTTCAATTGAACGGCGATAAATAATAAAAACATGATCTGCCCCGAGTCTTTTCGCACATCTAGCCGCATCGATAGCAACGTTACCTCCACCAATGACAGCCACGTTTTTACCTTTTTTTATTGGTGTATCATATTCATCAAGATAGGCTTTCATTAAGTTTATTCTTGTTAAAAACTCATTTGCTGAATAAACACCTATTAAGTCCTCACCAACAATACCCATAAAGTTTGGTAATCCAGCTCCAGTTCCAATAAAAATTGCTTCGTAGCCCATCTTTTCTAGGTCTCCAACTGTTAATATCTTTCCAATGACCATATTAGTTTGAATTTCTACACCTAATTTTTTTAAATTTTCAATTTCACTCTCTACGACTTCCTTAGGTAACCTAAACTCTGGGATACCGTATACTAAGACTCCACCCGGAGTATGTAATGCTTCAAAGATATTAACAGAATATCCTAAATGAATTAAATCATTAGCACATGATAAGCCAGCAGGACCTGAACCAATGACAGCCACTTTATGTCCATTTACAATACTTATATGCTCAATATATTCACCATTTTTAAGGTGACAATCAGCGACAAATCTTTCTAAGCGTCCAATAGAAATTGCTTCAGCTTTAATTCCCCTAATACATTTTGCTTCACATTGAGTTTCTTGAGGACATACTCTTCCACATATGGCTGGTAAAGAATTTGTTTTTGTTATAATTTTATATGCTTGCTCATAATCATGTTTTACAATCAAGTTTATAAATTCAGGAATATTCACACTTACAGGACAACCTGATATACAAGGTTTGTTTATACAATTAATACATCTTTTTGCTTCATCTACTGCCATTTCTTCAGAATAACCCAAAGATACTTCGTTAAAGTTTGTTTGTCTTATTAGAGGATCTTGAACTGGCATAGCAACTCTTTTTAAAGACATATTATTTCCCTCCAAATAATTTACACATGTGTTTCTCTTCTTCTTTGTAAAAATTGTTTCTATTTATCAATTCATCAAAATCAACCAGAAGTCCATCAAAATCGGGTCCATCAACACAAGCGAATTTGATTTTGCCATCAACACGAACCCTACATCCTCCACACATACCAGTTCCATCTACCATAACTGGATTTAAACTTACTATTGTTTTTATATGATATAATTCTGTCAATTTACATATATATTTCATCATAACAAGTGGTCCAATTGCGATTACTAAATCGTAATTTTTTTCTTCATCTAACAATCGTTTTAATATATCTGTCACTAAACCTTTTTCTTTATAACTACCATCGTCAGTACAAATAAATAATCTGTTACATACTTGTCTCATTTCGTCTTCAAGAATAATTAACTCATGAGTTCTAAAACCAGCCACTATATCAATATCAATTCCACATTTAAATAAAGTTTTAGCTTGTGGATAAGCAATTGCACAACCTACCCCTCCACCTATTACAATGACTTTCTTTACTTTTTCAAAATGAGATGAGGTACCTAATGGGCCAACAACATCTTGTATTGAATCACCAACATTAAGTCTTGCCAGGTCTAATGTAGTTTTTCCAACGGTTTGAAAGATAATGGTAATTGTGCCTAAATCACGATTATAATCGGCAATGGTTAAAGGAATACGTTCACCAAATTCATTAATTCGTAAAATTATAAATTGCCCAGCATTCGCCTTTTTAGCAATATAAGGTGCCTCTAGTTCATATAGTACTGTGTGTTGATTAAGCTGCGCCTTTTTAAGAATTACATTCATACTTATCCCCACTTTTAAATTAATTAGATATAATTATCTTAATATAAGTATATAATAAATAAAGCAAAATTAGTAAAAAAATTAACAAATTAATTGAAAATAATTATTGAAAATGTAGTTTCATATAGTTAAGAAATATAAAAATATGATATAATGTATTTGATTAAATAGCAAAACTTTTATTGCTTTTAGGAGGAATATAGCGTGTGCTAGGATTTATAAATAATAAAATATAAAATATATAAATTATGATGAGTGGTGGTAGCATGTTAAATGTATATAAAACCTTAGGATGGTTTTTTAAACAAGAATGGAAAAAATACACAATAATGTTAATATTATTGTTAATTCTATCTTTTATGACAATTATTCCAGCAAATTTAGTTGGTGAAGCAATAGATGATATTTCTACAGGAGATATCACTAGGAATTCATTATTTTTTCTAATACTCTTACTAGTTTTAGTCCCTATTGTAAGATACTTTTTTGACTTTTCTTATCATTATTTAATCAACTATCAAGGTCAAAAATTATCTTATCAATTACGTCAAAAATATTTAAAAAAATTATTTGAAATGGATTCAAAATTATACGAACAATATTCAAAAGGGGAGTTAATTGCGCGTGTTACGAATGACCTTCAGTCACTAACAGTCGCAGCTACTTCGCTTTTACAAGAAATTATTTACAATGGGTCATTATTAATTTTTATAATTGGTACAATGGTTTTAACTATTAGCGTTAAACTTACTTTAGTTTCAGTTACAATCATGCCAATAGCAGTTTTTATTCTTACAAGAATTTTAAACAAAATGAGAAAGGTTTATAAAATACATAGAGTGATATATTCGGATATGACAGAAAAGGTATTAGAATCAATTGAAGGTGTTAAAGTAGTTAGAGCTTATGTTCAAGAAGAGAATGATTTTCAAAAATTAGAGGGTGCACTTTTAAGAGATATTGAATCATGGCGAAAAATTGTAAACTTTGAAACAGTATTTGGACCCTTATTTGATTTCATATATTCAATAGCGTATTTTTTAGCGTTTGCTTTCGGTACTTATCTAGTCATTCATAAAGAGATCACTGTGGGTGATTTAATTACTTTTACTATGTATTTAGGTACTCTTTATGGTCCTATTATTTCTTTAAGTAATATTTTTAATCAAATTAATAATGCGATAATATCTAATGAAAGATTTGCGGAAATATTAAATAAGGAAACTGATGTAAAAGATATAGTGAACCCTAAAGAAATAATTAATTTTAATAAAATAGATTATAGAAATGTTACATTCAAATACCCTTTTGATAAACATAATGTTATTAATAATATAAATTTTACGATTAATATTGGTGAAACAATTGGCATAGTTGGGCCTACAGGTGCTGGAAAGTCAACATTAATTAGACAGTTGCTACGTGAATTTAATGTAACTGAAGGTGATGTTTTTATTGATGATGTTCCAATTGAAGATTATAAAATCGATGATGTTCGTAATCTGGTGGGATATGTTCCTCAATCGCATATTTTATTTAGAAGAAGAGTTGATGAAAATATTTTAATCGGTAATCCAAAAGCCGATGTAACAAATATTGAAAGAGCAATCACCATAGCTGATTTTAAAAAAGATTTAGCGTATTTATCTGATGGTTTACAAACAATGGTTGGTGAGTCTGGAACGACGTTAAGTGGAGGACAAAAACAAAGATTATCAATCGCTAGAGCGATTGTAAAAGATCCACAAATATTAATTCTAGATGATTCACTAAGTGCTGTTGATGCTAATACAGAAGAAACAATTATTAATCATCTAAAAGAATACCGCAGTGGGAAAACCAATATTATCGTAGCTCACCGTTTTTCTGCCGTAAAAGATGCTGATATGATTCTTGTCTTATCCGAAGGTCAGATCATTGAAAGTGGAACTCATCATGAGTTAATGGCGCTTAACGGATGGTATAAAATTCAGTATGAAAAGCAAACATCAATGGGAAAGTAGGTGGAAGCTATGAAAATAATGAAAAAAGTATGGCGTTATGTAAGAAAATATAAAAAATTACTATATATAAGTTTAATAATGATGTTAATAAATCAATTATTAGGATTAGCTTCACCATTAATTGTTAAAGAGATTCTAGATGAGCATTTAGTTGGTATTGAAAAAACTTGGTATGTGGTTGAAAATGAAGATGAAAATACGGTTTATTTCAATGGCCAATATTATAAACAAGCAAGATACTTTTCTGAAAATGAAGTAATGGGTGATGCTGCTTCGATTGTTCTATATAAAGCTGATTTTTATTTTGTTAATCAAGAAATTCACTCAGGCGGATCTAGAGCTGTTAAAAATAATGTTTTAACTATATCTGATGATGAACATAATTATACTTATGATATTGAAGAATTAGGATATCAAAATGTTATCGAT
Source organism: Haloplasmataceae bacterium (assembly GCA_029240795.1). Taxonomy (GTDB): domain Bacteria; phylum Bacillota_I; class Bacilli_A; order Haloplasmatales; family Haloplasmataceae; genus JARDZP01. The sequence goes on from JARDZP010000030.1 coordinate 5,188, forward strand.
TTTTATGAACCATCTTTTGATATGTTAATCATTTTAATATTATTGCTTTTTGCAAGATCTGTTTTTTCTATCATAGTAAGTTATTTTCAAAGAATTTCAATTTCACATATTAACATAAATATGACACGCGATGCTAGAATTGACGCAGTTAGAAAAATACAAAAAATGCCAATTTCGTATTTTGAATATGAACCCGCTGGAAAGATAAGTAACCGAATAGTTCACGATGTTAACGGTTTGATGGGTCTATTTGGTACGGTGATGAACCTCGTTATAAATGCATCAATGAGTTTTATATTTGCTTATGTTGGTATGTTTATACTAGACTGGAAATTAGCATTATTTACATTTGTAGTTTATCCATTTGTTTTCTTCTGGTTTAGATTTTTCATTAAGAAGTTAAGAAAAGTAGCTACTAAAGTTAATGAATTAAATTCATTAATAACTGCTAATCTTAATGAAATTATTAATGGAATTACAATACTACAAATATTTAATTATAAAAAACAAACTGCTGAGCGGTTTGATAATTTAAATAAAGAATTCATGGGTGAACATATTAAGGAAGTTAAATTACATACTACTTTAGGATGGAATATGATTAACTTATTACGTGGACTTGTAACTGCAACTATTATTATTTATTTCGGTTTTGGTTATTTTAATGTTCCGGGAATAATTATAACTGCTGGTACAATCTATGCTTATAATGATTATTTATTAAGATTAGTTGATCCGATAAGTATTTTATTTAGAGAAGTAGGTAACTTACAACATTCAATAGTAAGAACTGAAAGATTATTTACCATCATAGATGCTGATGTAGAAGATGATAAGAAAGAAATCCTTCCACGTTATAAAGGTGATATTAAATTCGATAATGTTTGGTTTTCTTATAATAGGAAAGATTTTGTTCTAAAAGGCATTAATTTAGATATTAAGGCTGGAGAAATGATTGGTTTAGTAGGACATACAGGAAGTGGTAAATCATCCCTTATGAGTTTGTTATTAAGATTTTATGATTTAAAGCCAACAGATCAAGGCACAATCACAATTGATGGTATTGATATCAATACCTATTCAAAACAAACTTACAGACAACATATTGGTATTATTTTACAAGAACCAATCTTGTTTACAGGGACAATAGCCTCAAATGTTCGTTTTGGAAAAGAAGACATATCTGATGAGGAAATTGAAAAAATTATGATTAAAATTGGTGCCTCAAAATTATTGAAAAAGTTTGATGATGGTGTTAAGCAAGAAGTAACACGTGGAGGAAGCAATTTATCACTTGGTGAAAAGCAATTAATATCATTCGCTCGTGCACTCGTATATAATCCATCTATCTTGGTAATGGATGAAGCAACTGCAAATATCGATACAGAGACAGAAGAAATGATTCAAAATGCTTTAAACGTAGTTGCTAGAAATCGTACTGTTATTGTTATTGCTCACCGCTTAAGTACGATAAAAAATGCTGATAAGATTATTGTTTTAAATAATGGTAAAAAATTCGAAGAAGGTTCTCATGAGGAACTCATAGTAAATAATGGTATTTATGCCAATATTTATCGTTCACAAGTTAAATTATAATAAGAAAAATTAAATAGTAATATTTTAACTTACAGTATATAATAGATATAAACTGTAAGTTTTTATATATTTATAGAATAATTAAAGGATCTAAAAATGAGGTGTAAGGATGAGAAAGATTATATATAATGCTAAAATACATACTATGGACAAAAGTTATCCACAGGCTGAGGCCCTATTAATTGAAAATAATAAAATTGTCAAAGTAGGAAGCAATGAAGATGTTTTTCAATTAAAAAATTGTGATACTGAGTTAATTGATTGTGAAGGTAGACTTGTCATTCCTGGACTTAATGATAGTCATATGCATTTGTATGGCTTTAGTAGTTACTTAAAAATGATAAATTTAGCGAATGTGAAATCCATTAATGATATAATTTTAGTTTCGAAAAAATATATAGATGAAAAAAAACCGACTAGTGGGAGTTGGTTAAAAGGAAGAGGATGGAATCAAGATTATTTTATTGATGATAAAAGATTCCCTAATCGCTTTGATTTAGATCAGATATCAACAAGTTACCCAATTGTTTTATCACGTACATGTGGACACATTGCTTCCTGCAACAGTAAAGCATTACAATTATGTGGGATAAATAAAGATACAAAGCAAATCGAAGGAGGTCACATTGATTTAGACCATAATGGTGAACCTACGGGAATATTTAGAGAAAAGGCAATGGATTTACTTCTTGATCATTCAAACCTTACATTAGATGATTTAAAATCAATTCTTTTAGAAGGGATGAAATACGCTAATACTCAAGGCTTGACTTCTATTCAAACAGATGATTTAGCACATCTACCTAATAAAGATTATAAAATGATGATTAGAGCTTACGAAGAATTGGCTAAAGAAGGTAAATTAACTTGTAGGATTAATCAACAATGTTTATTACCTAACAAAGAAGCATTAACAAAGTTCTTATCTTTAGGTTATACCACTCGGGTTGGAAATGAATTTTATAAAATGGGTCCATTAAAGATATTAAGTGATGGTTCTTTAGGAGCAAGAACAGCCGCAATGACACAGCCTTATGCTGATGATCATTCAACTAGCGGGATTATGTGCTTTACACAAGATGAACTTGATGAGATGATATTAATTGCTCACAAAGCAAATATGCAAGTGGCTGTTCATTGTATCGGTGACTTATCAATGCATATGGTTTTATCGAGTATTGAGAAGGCATTAAAAGAATATCCTAAACTTGATCATCGTCATGGTATTATTCATTGTCAAATTACTGACGAAGCAATCTTAAATAAATATAAAGAGTTAAATGTAATCGCCTATGTACAACCCATCTTTTTACATTATGATCTACACATTGTAGAAGATCGTGTAGGTAAAGATTTGGCTAGCACATCCTATGCATTTAAAACCATGCTTAATAAAGGAATCCAAACAGCATACAGTACAGATTGTCCTGTAGAGCCACTAGATACGATGCCTAACATCTATTGTGCTGTTACAAGACAAGACTTATCCACTTATCCACAGGGTGGATGGATATCACAAGAAAAAGTTTCTGTTGAAGAGGCTATTTATCAATACACAATGGGAAGTGCCTATGCATCTTTTGAAGAAAATATTAAAGGATCTATAACAGTTGGTAAATTTGCCGATATTGTCGTATTAAATGAAGATATTTTTACGATAGATGCAAATAAAATTAAAGATGTTAAAATTGATATGACCTTTGTAGGCGGAAACTTAGTTTATAAAAGATAACATCAGGAGTAATCATGAAGAATCATTTTTTAAAAGGAATCAAAGCAGGAATCCCGATCGCGATTGGTTATATTCCAATCGCAATCACATTTGGATTACTAGCAGAATCATATAATATCCCCAATCACATAAGCATTATGATGTCATTACTCGTATTTGCGGGTGCTAGTCAATTTGTCGCTATTAATTTGATTATTTCAGGTGTATCCCCTTTTGAAATAATTTTAACAACATTTATAGTTAACTTTCGGCATTTCTTAATGAGTGCTAGTTTATCACAAAGATTAGATAAGGTATCTAATAAAATATTACCTTTTTTAGCTGTTGGTGTAACCGATGAAGCTTTTAGTTTATCGGCACTAGAGAAAAAGCAAAAAATAAACCCAAGTTACCTTTTAGGTTTGGGTTTGATTGGTTATGCTGCTTGGAATATCGGAACAATGATTGGCTTACTTTTAGCGTTAAGTATTCCTCAAATAATTCAAGATAGTATGGGAATAGCCTTATATGCTATGTTTATTGGGATATTAGTACCAAATATTAAAAATTCAAAACCCATTTTTATTATCGTTTTAATCGCTATTACAATAAGCTTAATTATTAACTACAGTTTACATCTTTCTTCAGGATGGACGATTATTATAACCACTATTATAGCTTCTTTTATCGGAGCTATAATATATCCTAAGGAACGTGATATAAATGGATAATTTATGGTTAATCATTATTGGTATGGGAATTGTTACGTATCTACCTAGAATATTTCCATTAGCATTATTAAAAGATATGAAATTTCCACCATTTTTAAAAAGATTTTTTGAATTTGTGCCTTATACTATTCTAACAAGCTTAATATTTCCTGGTATTTTAACTTCAGTTGAACACATTGAAGCGGCGGTAATGGGATTTATTACCGCAATTTTATTATCACTTTTCCGAGTTAATATCATAGTTGTAGTCTTGGGAAGTATAATTGCGGTATATATTACTAATATATTGTTATAGAATCTAAATTATTTAGATTCTATTTTTGTATTGAAGAGATCTTTTTTTATTATTAAAAACTAATGGATATATTTACTAGAACTTTTGTTTGTTTTTTAACAAAAATCTATTGTATTTTATATTTGAAATGCATATAATAATAATACAAACATTTGTTTGAAAGAAGTGATAAGATGTTAGAATATAATATGAACCGAAAAATTATGTGTATTGATTTACGCGGCTTTTATGCTAGTTGTGAATGTGTCATGCGAGGACTTGATCCAATGAAAACATTACTTGCAGTTGTTGGAAGTTTAAAACGTCAAGGAAGTATTGTTCTTGCGATTTCTCCACCCTGCAAAAAAAATGGAGTCAAGACTCGTTGTCGCTTTTTTGAATTACCTAAAGATAAAGGGATCATTTTTGCTCCTGCAAGAATGAATACCTATTTAGAGTTTTCCCAAAAAATCGTACGAATTTTCTTGAAATACGTTCCTATTGAAGATTTACATATTTACTCAATTGATGAAAGTTTTTTAGATGTTACAGAAACGATGCATTTATTTGCATCTGATATTAAAGAATTAGCGAAGTTAATAATGGATGATATCATGTTTGAAACAGGCTTACCTGCAGCCGCTGGAATCGGACCTAATATGTTACTTGCTAAATTATCGCTTGATAATGAAGCTAAGAAAAATCCAGATGGTATTGCTCTTTGGAATTATGAAGATGTAGAAACTAAGTTATGGCCAATTACACCACTAAGTGAAATGTGGGGAATTGGTGCTAATTTAGAACGAACACTTAATTCAATGGGGATGTATAAAATTGGTGATATCGCCAATTTTGATGTTAAGAAATTAGGTAAAAAATTAGGAATCATCGGAGAAGAATTATATTATCATAGTCATGGAATTGACAATAGTGAAATTGGAACACCACACGAAATTCATGATCATAATTATGGTATTGGGCAAACATTATTTGAAGATTACTATGAAAATATTAGAATAGTTATGCTTGAACAAGTTGAAGAACTGGGGATGCGAATTAGAATGAAACGCAAAATGGGGAAGACGATACATTTAAGTATTGGTTATTCCCGTGATATAGGAGGAGGGGGATTCTCTCGTCAGGTAACTTTAGATCAGCCAACCAATTTAACTAATGAAATGTATGAAGCATGTGAATATTTATTTAATAAATTTTATGATGGTAGACCAATTCGTAAAATCCAAATTAGTATTGGTAGCTTATGTGAAGATAAACCAATTCAACTAGGAATATTTGAAGATCGAAATAGACAACAAAAATTAGCTTATGCGATGGATGAAATTCGTAGTAAATTTGGAAAAGCAAGTTTATTACGAGGGGTATCATACCTTGATAAAGGGACGTCTATACGTCGTAGTAAGTTAATTGGTGGACATTACGCTGAACTGGAGTACCATGATTAAGTATATTTGAAAGTACGATATAGAGAAAGGAGTCTTTTTATGAAATCACGTGGAATGGTTAAATGGCAACCTTTTGCTTCACTACCTGAACAAGCGAATTATATCAATAAATTAATGTATGAAATGAATAAGGTATCAAGACCGATGTTAAGTGAAGATCAATTAGTTGATTTAAATGAAAAATTATTTAAATTTTTTGAAAATAAAGAGATGGTTAATATTCATTATTATCATGATGGTTATGTTTATTTAGTTGAAGGAATCATTGAAAAGGTAGATGCTATAAAACAATTGATTTTTGTTACATGCAATGGTAAACGTGATAAATTTAGTATTGCTAGTATCGTCAATCTTGAATTGGCATAAAACTCTTAAAGTGTGGAAATATATGATAAGATAAATCTATCTTATTGTATTGGAGTGATTATATGTCATATGATGATACACGAAAAATAGTGTTAGTAGGGACAGGGTTTGTCGGAATGAGTTATGCATATTCCTTATTAAATCAAGGAGTAGGTGACGAACTCGTTTTGATCGATATTGATAAACGTAAAGTTGAAGGCGAAGCGATGGATTTAAATCATGGTCTTGCTTTTGCACCTAAACATATGAAAATATATGGTGGTGATTATGTAGATTGTAAAGATGCGGACTTAGTTGTAATAACAGCGGGACTACCTCAAAAAGAAGGAGAGACTAGGTTAGATTTATTAAATAAGAATGCGAAAATCATGAAAGAAATCGTCGGAAATATCATGAAAAGCGGTTTTAATGGTTTAATATTAGTAGCATCCAATCCTGTTGACATTATGACTTACATAGCTTATAAAGTGTCAGGCTTACCTAAAAATCATGTATTTGGTTCTGGAACTTCACTGGATTCAGCTAGACTTCGTTATTTACTATCAGATTATTTAAAAATCGATAGTAAAAATATCCATGCTTATATTGTAGGAGAACATGGTGATAGTGAATTTCCACTTTGGAGTAATGCCTTTGTAGGTATAAAGCCTTTACTTGATGTAGTTAATGAACATGACGAGTATAAGATTGATGACTTACACAATATTTATGTTGATGTCCGGGATGCCGCTTATAAAATTATTGCAAGAAAGAAATCAACCTATTATGGAATTGGTATGGCACTCTGTCAAATTACAAAGGTCATCTTTAATGATAGTAACAGTATCGTTCCTGTCTCTATATATATCGATGATTACTATGGCGTTAATGACTTATATATTGGTATGCCTGCTATCATAAATCGGGATGGTATAAGGGAACTCATTAAAATAAATATGACCAAAACAGATCAAGAAAAATTTGTGAAAAGTGCAAATATATTGAAGGAAATGATCAATCAGTTAAGTTTATAAAAGTGGGTGAAAACCCATTTTTTTTGTTTTTATGATTTAGTAAAATTAAAGAAAGTGAGGAGTTGAATAAGTGATAAATTATAAAAGTAATATGGTACAATATTTGGGGAGTTTGTGCACTTCATTCAGCGTGGAACTTTGTTCAAGAAAATGTATACAGGCTAAAAGCTAGTAGGATGACCACAGAACAATCTTTGTGGTATTTTAAAGAGTTTAGTATTAACTATTTCAACAATAGGGTTATTCATAATAATGAAAATGAAGTCATAAAAGTCGAAAAATAGCACGTTCTTAAAGTTAGAAGCATTTTATGCTTCTTTTTTTTTTCGTTTTAATATGGTAAAATAGATTCATGTGAATTTTTGGAGTTGATAATGTGGAAAACGGATTATATGTAAAGTTACATGAATTGCGTGAAAACATCAAAACTGAAGGCAAATCAAAACGAAAAAAACAGGATGAAAACATTATTGTTTGTAATGATGATGTATTAGAATCAATCGTTAGTTTATTGCCTGAAAGTGTTGAAGATTTTAAGAAAATTAGAGGAATTGGTGATTCCTTTGTAGAAAAATATGCGCAAAAGTTTTTAGATGTCGTTAATGAATATGTTAAGGAAAAATATGCCTACTTAGATGCAAATGCGAAAGAACTAGAGATTTTAAATAAATTATCAAATAAACTGATCAATATAAATCAAAAGAATCGCCTATTGTATACTTCTCATTTAACAAATAAAAAAGCGTTCGATTTAACTAGAATTGATGATCGCAGAGTGGAAAAAATCATTGAAGCGTTTATAAATGAAGATGCATCAAAAAGTTTTGTGATAGCTAAAGTAAGTTATGAAAAAAGTAGGACAAGTAAAACGGTAGATAATTTTAATGCGGTAAAGACATTATATCGAGAAGTCGAATCAATAAGAGTTGAAAAAGGGCTAGAAGTTTTATATTTAGGTTATCCTTACGTTGAAGGAAAATTATTTTATGAAGATTTTAAAATTAAATCTCCTATATGTTTGTTTCCTGCTAAAATTGATGTAATTAATAATGAATATCGCTTATCTTTTGATAAAAATCGTGATATTATTTACAACACGTCATTAATCATTGCAAATAATAGCTTTAACAACAAAAATGAAGTGATATCAGAAGCAACAATTGAAGAAGTGAAAAAGATAGATATGATTCAAAATGCGGTATCATTCTTTGGTAATCATAATGTAAAAATAAAAAACGAAAGAGGATTAAAATTAGAAGAGTTTAATGACATTATGCCCACTTATGAAGACGGTAAATTACACTTAAAGGGCTATTGTGTATTGGGATCATTTCCTAATTTTAGTAACTCAATTCAAAAAGATTATTATGATATTATAAATAATAAAGTGATTAGTAATTTAGTACGCAATTTATTTGTTGGTATTGATGACATAAAGGATAATAATATAAGATTAATAAATGAAGGCAAAGATTGGATTACTAATAATAAAGATGTTGATGAAAACACCCTATTTTATATTAATCAGTTAAACTATTCGCAAGAAAAAGTACTAGATGAAATAAATAAAAAAGACGCATTAGTAATACAAGGACCACCGGGGACTGGAAAATCACAAACAATTACAAGTTTAATATCGCAGGCTGTTATGCAACATAAAAAGGTTTTAGTTATTTCGGAAAAGAAGACAGCACTTGATGTTATTTATAATCGACTAGGGAAAATAGCTAACTTCGTAATGTATATTGATGATCCAAACAATAAGGAAGAATTTTATTCTCAGTTATTATCATTATTAGAATTGGATGATGACTTGGTTTTATCAAAAAATAAAATCGATGAAATCGCAACAGAAATTGACAATGAATTAACTAAATTAAATGCATTAGAAACATTACTTAATACAGAAACCCAATTAAAATCGAGTTTACGTGAATTATATCAAAACTCTAAAAAAATTGATTTAAATAATAGTGATGTAGAAAAACTATTTAAAGAACTACATAACAAGAAAATCGACTTTTCATTAGAACAATTATTAAGATATAAAGCACTGTTTAACGAAGAAGAACTAATTAGTAAATTATTGGAATATAAAGATTCTCTAAAATATACTTCTATCTATAAATTATTTAAAACAAATATTAAAGAGACGGATTTATATATACCAACAAAAGACAATTATGAAATCCCGTTTTTTATTGAACTGTATAGTAAATTTGATTTTATAACTAAATTTAGATTAAATCGTAAAAATAAAGAGTTAGTAAAGAAAATAAAACAAATTACATTAAATATTGGAGGTAAAAACAAAAAGAAAATTAAGAGTGAAATGTATGAGGACATTAATTTCTTTATGGAGTCTTTGAAATATTACAATAAGTATAAACATGATAAAAATATTTATGATACGTTAAGTAGTCTAGAAAGGACCTATTTTGAACTTTGTTTTAATTTAAGTTCTAAATTAAAGCTTGATTTTCAATTTGTTAATCATCTATTAATTGATATACTAACAACTGTCGAAATTCAAAAATATGAAAGTAAATATCAACAAGTATTAATTACGACAGAAAGGTTTTCTGATATCCGTCAAAGAATATCAGAATTAGTTAATGAAAAAGAAAAACTTACATTTGATTGTATGTTTAATTTGCTTCAAGTAAATATAAGTAAAGTATTTACGGAATCAAAGCGTTTAAATGAGTTAAAACGAAAATGTGAAAGTAAACGTAGATGGTCTATTAATAAATTGATGAATGAATTTAGTTTAGAATTATTTAACAGTATAAATGTATGGTTGCTTACTCCAGAGGGTGTTTCAGAATTGTTGCCACTTAAAGAAAATTTATTTGATTTAATTATTTTTGATGAGGCTTCCCAAATGTTTATTGAAAATGCGATTCCGATATTATATCGTGGTAAAAAAGCGGTAATAGCGGGAGATAGTAAACAATTGCGACCATCAAAATTTGGTACAAGTAAAATTGATAGTGAAGATATCGATTATGATGAATATAGTGGTGTTTTAGAAGAGGATAGTTTATTGGATCTAGCAAAACACCGTTATCCCGAAGTGATGCTAAACTATCACTACCGTTCAAAATATGAAGAATTAATTGCGTTTTCAAATTATGCCTTTTATGAGGGTAAGCTTACTGTTTGTCCAAATCCAACAGAAACGAAAATAAAACCAATTGAAAGAATTAAAGTCGATGGAAAATGGATAGATCGAAAAAATGAAGTGGAAGCAAATGAAGTTATTAACCTACTTAGCAAAATCTTTGCAGAACGTCGTCATGATGAAACAATTGGGGTTATAACTTTTAATATTAATCAAAAAGATTTAATTATGGATAAAATAGAACAAGAATGTTTAAAGAGTCCTGAATTTAATAATGTGATAGTAAGTGAAAAATTACGTGATGCCAAAGATCAGTTATTTGTGAAAAACATTGAAAATGTCCAAGGTGACGAAAGAGACATTATCATATTTTCAATTGGCTATGCACCAAACGAACAAAACCGCGTTATAAGACAATTTGGTTGGCTTAATATGGAGGGCGGCGAAAACCGTTTAAATGTAGCAATCAGTCGAGCTAAACAAAAGATTTATGTAGTTACTTCAATAGAACCTCATGAATTACATGTTGAAGAATTAAAAAGTACAGGTCCGAAATTACTTAAATCTTACTTGGACTATGTAAAAGCAGTAAGTAATGGTGATAATTCAACTGCAGAAAAAATCTTAAGAAGTCTATACGAACCAGCAGATAGTATTTCAAGTGATGATTTAAACAGTTTTGCAGAAAATGTGTATCAAGAATTAACGAATATTGGGTTCCAAGTAGATAAGCAAGTAGGAATTGGGACGAATAAAATTAATTTAGCAATTAGAGATACAGTTAGTAATAAATATATGTTAGGTATTGAACTTGATTTATATAATCGAAATCAAAATTCTACTAAAGAGATTGATTATCATCGCCAAAAATATTTGGAAAGTCACGGATGGACTATTCACCGCATATGGAGCAGTGACTGGTGGAGAAGTAAAGATAAAGAAATAAATAAAATTATCAATATGATGAATAAACTAATTGAAAATTTAGAATAAATTGATGAGACATTGTAGTATTTATACACTATAATGTCTTTTTAATATTGGGTATTTTTAACTTCTACTTTAAAATTCTTGTTTTTTATGCGATAATATAAAGGATACAATAAGAAATGAGGTATATACATGAATGGATTATTTATCACAATAGAGGGACCAGATGGTTCAGGTAAAACGAGTGTAGTAAAAGAAGTATCAAATAGATTAAATAAATATAATATAAAACATATTACAACTAGAGAACCTGGTGGTATAGATATAGCAGAACAAATTCGTAGGATTATTTTAGATCCTTTAAATACAGCAATGGATGCAAAAACTGAAGCACTACTTTATGCAGCTAGTCGCCGTCAACATTTAGTAGAAAAAGTAATACCTAATTTAAATAATGGAGTTCATGTTATTTGTGAACGTTTTGTTGAAAGCTCTCTTGCTTATCAAGGCTATGGTAGACAATTAGGCATTGATGAAGTATTTTCGATAAACCAATTTGCGATCGATGGAGTGATGCCAGATATAACAATTTTTTTAGATGTTGACCCTGAAACAGGTTTAGAAAGAATCAATCGTAATCGTAAAGATTTAGATCGATTAGATCTTGAAAAGATTGATTTTCATGAAAGAGTCTATCAAGGTTATATGATAGTAAAGGAAATGTTTAAGGATCGTATTGTTGTAGTTGATGCAAATAAAACAATAGAAGAAGTAATAGAAGATGTGGTTGATGTGATAATTAAAAGGATAGGATGATTTATATGTCTTTAGATAATTTAGTTAAATTACAACCTAAAGTATTAAAAATATTAATAAATAGTTATAAAAAAGATCGATTAGCACATGCATATTTATTTGAAGGTGAAAAAGGTACAAACAAGAAAGAAGTAGCGATTGAATTTGCGAAAGTGCTTTATTGTGAAGGTACTGATAAACCTTGTGACAATTGTATAAATTGTTTAAGAATAGAACATAATAACCATCCGAATGTATTAATAATTGAACCAGAAAACAATTCAATTAAAAAAGAACAAGTCATTTATTTACAAAAAGAATACTCAAAAACGACCTTAGAACCAGGACCAAAAATATATATCATTGAAGAAATTGACAAGATGTCTAATAATGCTTCTAATAGTATTTTAAAATTTATAGAAGAACCACAACCCAATACATATACAATTTTGACAACCGATAATTTGCATCAAATATTACCTACAATCATTTCACGTTGTCAAGTATTAAATTTTCAACCATTATTAAAATCACAGATTGTTGATTTTTTACTTGAAAATAATATTGAACTTGATATCGCAAAAATTGTTTCTCAATTAACCAATGACTTATCAAGGGCACTTGAGATTGCAAATGGTGAAGAAATAGTGAATGTTGTTAAATTAGTAATAGACATCATGCGTGCGATTCTTTCAAAAAATGAGAATCCACTTATTATAATAGAAGATAGTCAGGTTGATATTGTGAACAACAAAAAACTATTGGAATTATTTTTAGACGTTTCTTTAATATATCAACGTGATGTAGAACACGTTAAAAACAAAATAGAAGAGATTGTATTTATAAATGAATCGTCATTTATTAAAAAGTACATTGATAATATAGATATGGATAAAATAATTAGTAATATTGATCATATTATAAAAGCAAAAATAAATCTTGATTATAATGCATATTCAATTTCATTAATAGATACTTTGTTTATAAACCTTATATAAGGAGGGAAACTATGCCGAATAAAAATAAAAAGAAAAAAGGATTTAAACCACAATATAAAAAGACTAAAACAGAGGAAGGTCTTGAAAATGGTTTAGAAGGTTTTGATATAGATCAACTATTAGACATCGAAGATAAAGAAACGAAACCCATCAATGAAGAATTATTTGTTTATGAAGAAAAAGATGAATACAAGGTAGTTGCCGTTAGATTTAAGCATGTAGGTAAGAAATACTTTTTTGATCCTCGTGATATCGATTTACAAATAAATGATAAAGTATTAGTAGAAACTGTAAGAGGAATTGAATTTGGTGAAGTTGTTTCTAATAGTAAACTTGTGACTAAGGATGAAGTCTTTTTACCAATAAAACCAATCATTCGTAAAGCAACAGACGAAGATATTATTAAATATGATCAAAATAAATTAGAAGAAACGAATGTATTAAATGTATGTAGTGAATTAACTAAAAAAAATAATTTATCAATGCGTTTATTAGGCTGTGAATATACCTTTGATAGAACAAAATTAATTATCTATTTTAGTGCTGAAAATCGTATTGACTTCCGTCAGCTAGTTAAAGATTTAGCTTCAGTTTTTAGAACACGGATTGAATTAAGACAAGTTGGTGTGAGGGACGCAGCTAAATACATTGGTGGATTAGGTCCTTGTGGTAGAATTTTGTGTTGTAGTACGTTCTTAGGAAGCTTTGATACTGTTTCTATTAAGATGGCAAAAAATCAAAATTTATCACTTAATCCACAGAAAATTTCGGGTGCTTGTGGAAAACTTTTATGTTGTTTAAAATATGAAGCTGATTTTTATGATGAAATGGCAAAAATTATGCCTAAAGTTAGTGAAATTGTTTCAACACCAGATGGTGATGGTAGAGTTATCGGAGTAAATGCTTTAATTGATACAGTTAAAGTAGTTATTAGCGAAACGAATTCATTAAAATCTTATCATATGAGCGATGTAAAAAGAACAGCACCAATAAGAGATGAAGATACTGTCGATGATGAATTGTTAATGTTAGAGGAGTAACTACTGAGTATATCAGTAGTTTTTCTTTACTAGGAGGAACCATGTTAAAAGAGAATGAAGTATTAAATGATTTATTAGGTTACGATCATTTAAAAATAATTCAAAGGCCAGATATGTTTAATTTTTCATTAGACTCAACACTTTTAGCTAATTTTGTTACTATAAATAAAAATGTTAAAAAAATAGTTGATTTAGGTACAGGGAATGGACCCATTCCGATGTTTCTTTCATTAAGAACAAAAGCAAAAATTATTGGAGTAGAAATTCAAGAAGTATCAGTAGATTTAGCAAAACGTAATATTGAAATAAATAATTTAGGCGAACAAATTGAAATCATTCATGATGATTTAAAAAATATAAATAAAAAAATTGGAAATCATGCATACGATATAGTAACCTGTAATCCTCCATTTTTTAAGATTACAAATGAGAGTAATGTGAATAAAAATGACTTTTTAACAATTGCCAGACATGAAATACTAGCTAATCTAGACGATGTTGTAAAAGAAGCCTTTCAATTATTAAAAAATGGTGGAGTATTTGCGATGGTTCATCGACCTGATCGGTTAATTGAAATTATTGAAACCATGCGCAAATATAAAATTGAACCTAAAAGGTTAAGACTCGTTTATCCCAAACCTAATAAAGAAGCAAATACAATTCTTATCGAAGGTCGTAAAAGCAATCAAGGTGGGCTCAGAATTCTTCCTCCGTTGTATGTTTATAATGAGGATTCAAAATATAATGACGAGATTTTAGAAATGTTTATGATGAAAAAAAACATTTAAAGTTTGATAATCACTCGAATTTTGAAATGGGTAAACGCTAGAAAAACAAATATACTATTTTTAAATCGTAAAGTTATGGAAAAATATACTTAAGAATTGCTAATTAATGAAAAGTATAATAATTCCTATAACAATCATAATAATAATGAATCTAAAAAAATGGAGGAAGATTATTTATGGTTTATAAAAGTGAAAAATTATTAATTAAAATTTCAGCAATTTTAGGTATTATAAATTTAGTATTATTATTAATTGGAGGTTACGTATTAGAAGCATTCAGTGATGAACCAAAATTTGCAGATATGTTAGCTCGATATGGATTAACTGGTGTTGATAATATATTTAAATTTAGTTTTATCATTATGTTGATCTTAAGAATTATTGTAATTCTAATATTATTTATGATAGCTAAAAAGCTTGATAAAAACAATTATAAAACGTATGGAATACTATCAATTGTCATAGGTATAATTTCTTATAAATGGTTATTAGGTTATCTATCAAGTATTTTATTAATTATTGCAGGTATTCTAATCCTTGTAAATTCTAAAAAAACGACAGAACAATCAAAATAGTTTATAAAATTGCTTGACTTTGATAAAGTATAGTAATATAATGAATTTAAATTTAAAATCTTTGATTAGGAAGAGTAGTTATAATTGAAATTTTCAGAGAACCTCGGTTGGTGTGATGAGGTAATGTAGATTTTAATGAATGGACCTATGAGATGGTGGGTGAATGATTTAGCCTTACCCGGAAGCTTACCGTTACAAGAGCAGGATATCGACAATTAGTCCGTATCTCATAAAGATTATCCGTATTGGATAAAGAAGGATGGTACCGCGAATAACACTTGCGCCTTTAATTAGGGCAAGTGTTTTTTTTATTTTTTTTAGGAGTTGATTTTAATGGTTTGAAGTATACAAAATGAAGAAAGTTTTTGGTTTATAATTTAAAATCCCAAGCCAATATTTAAAGACTGGCTTAGGTAGAAGGAGAAAGAAATGAGAAGTTTTTATTTAAGAAACATGAATATCACAGCTTTACTTTTAAGTATTGGTTTAGTATTTCACGCAGTTGTTCCACCATTCTTTTTTGGAGTGAAACCAGATTTTATTTTATCATTTATGTTTATCGCATTTTTATTAAATGCTAAATACACAAATGCTTTTCTGATTGGTGTAGCAGGAGGAATATTGTCAGGACTAACTACTTCACTTCCAGGAGGATTCTTTCCCAATGTAATTGATAAAATTATAACTATGAATGTAGTGTTTGTACTTTATACTGTTTTAAATAGTATTTTTAAAAACATTATAAAGGCAAGGTTTGATCAAAACTTTATTATTGCCCCAATTTTGAGTTTAATAGGCACTATAATCAGTGGAACAGTTTTTCTTTTATC
>JARDZP010000113.1 GCA_029240795.1 Haloplasmataceae bacterium
TTTCTACTCTATCAGGATTAAGCCAAACAGATAATTTGGTCTATATTTGCACGTTTAAAGATTGATTCTGCTTAAGGGTATATGTATTTGCCTATATCTGCAAGAATAGGAATGATTTAATAGGTGGTAGGCTTTTAAATTTTGATTAAATAACAAGCGCTATAATCTCTTCTTTTCTTCTATAGTTAGTTTGTTTTTAGGTATTTTAACGTACGGTCGTTGATTTTCATTTGGTGATAAATCACTTCTCCAACGTTCTTCTCTTGCTCCATTTTCCATAGCTTCTTTGGTCAATATAATTGAATTGGTTGTGAACATAATAAAATATTTCATCATAATATTTCCTTACTATCTCTTCAAAATCAAAAATATTATTCTCCTTTCATATATACATACGAATAACTTTCATTTTTTCCAGGTTTAGTATTAACATTGAATAAATACTCTTAATATAATATAATTATAATATATTAATGAAAACTTAGGAGTAAAAAATGAAAATTATAAAAACATCAATATTTGCATTCTTGTTGTTAATTGTTACTGGTTGTCAACTTCTCTTATCTACAACGACTACAAACAGTGGAACAACAACTAACAGCACTGTAGCAACAACAACAGAAATGACTACAACACAAGTTTCTACAATTACTACAACAACTACAAATTTAGAAGAACGTGAAATAATGTCACTTCATTTTATAGATGTTGGACAAGGTAGTTCTACATTGATCCAGTATAAAGACAAAAATATTTTAATTGACGCTGGTGAAGAAGAATATGGCCCTACAGTTGTTAATTACCTTAAATCAGTTGGTGTTGACGATTTATGGATTGTGATTGGAACGCACCCAGATTCAGACCACATAGGTGGTTTAAATCATGTTATAAACGAATTTGATTTTGAATATGTGATTGACTCTGGCTTTGTAAATAATACAACAGAATACCAAGAATATATGAATTCAATTAATAATCAAATTATTAATAATGGTTCAGAAATTATTTATGATACCAATATCAGTGAACAATATTTTTATTTTGATGAAAATAATGAAGATATATATTTATTAGTGCTTGAAACGGGTGATTTAGATTATAGTGATCCTAATAACCATACTGTCGTAACACTTTTAGTTTATAATGAAGTAAAAATCTTTTTATCAGGTGATATGGAAACGGATGCTGAAAATTTTTTATTAGATCGATTACATGATAATGAATTATTAGAAGATATTGATTCTACTATTTATACAGCTGCTCACCATGGCTCTAGATCATCTAACTCCTATGCGATATTAGATGAAATCACACCAGAATATGTCATCGTTAGTGCAGGACTTGATAATACATATGATCATCCACATGTTGAAGTGATGGAACGCTATGCACAGTACACTGACAATGTGTATATAACATATGAAGTTTGTCCATTAGAAGATTTATGTGCAATCACACTGGATACTAATGGAACTGATGTATTTGTTGATGAAATACCAACGGACACATTGCCTGAAATTATTGAAGCCAATATGGAATTTGTTAATTTCTTTGAAGAAAGTACGGTGGGTTCACCAATTACAATAACAGTTAAAGGTCAACCAAATACGCTGTATAATATTGATTTTTATTTACCGAGTGGATCATTAAGTGGTTCTAGATCGTTTGATGTTAAGACCTCAGATGCGAATGGACTTGTAACATGGACTTATAGTGTCGGATCAAGTACTAATCCAGGATTTGGTTCAGTCATTGTAAAAGATGTTTCTACGGGTAGTTTTATAAAAGAAGTTTATCTCTTTAATCCAAAATAATATAAAAAAAACGATATTAATCTAATAATATCGTTTTTCTGTTTTTGTATTTAAAAATAAAATGTTCCTTTACATATTAAATTAATTGAGCCAGTAAAAGCTATTTCATTTTTATTCACTTTCACTTTTAAGATTCCTCCCATTGTTTCTACATCAACAAAAGTATCTCGTTCGATCATTTTCTTTTCTTCTAGGATTGCTGCTGCGCCACAAATATTACTTCCACATGATAAGGTAAGTTTTGATCCTCTTTCATAGGTGATAATTGAAAATGAGAATTTTGAAAGTGGAGTTATAAAGCCAACATTTGCATCATATTTTAAAGATAATTGTCTTCCTAAAACATTCTTGAAATAATTGACATTAATTGTACCATCATTAATTAAATAGCAATTTCTATTACCAATATCTAAAAATAATAATGCATACTTTTTATTATTGTAGTAAAATATTTCTTCTGTATATGTATTTGGTGAATTAAGTTTGACAATAATATTATTATCTACATTCAATATATCATATATTCCAGAATCAGTTTTAATTTTAATTGTGTCTTTTTCATTAATTTTCGTGTCAAATAAATATTTACTTACAATTCTTAGTCCATTTACACATAACTTTGCTTTACTTCCGTCACTGTTAAAAATTTCAATGTATGGTATAGGACGATAAGTATTACTGAGAATCAGTGCTCCATCAGCACCAATTCCATAATTTTTATTTGACATTTTCGAAATTAAATTACTGACATTTATATTTTTATTAATACATTCTTCTTGTATTAATAAATAATTATTGCCGTTTGCCTCCATTTTTATAAATGGAATTTCCATATTAATCAACCCCTATAAATTATTATATTAGTGGACAATTTTTTATAAAAAATATATAATTAAATTTGTAGTAAAGGAGTGTCTTTAAATGACTGAAATAGAAAAACAAGTTGTTGAAATATTAAGTAAAATACGTCCTTATATACAAAGAGACGGTGGAGACGTTGAATTTATTAAATTTGAGGACGGAATAGTTCATGTGAAGTTATTAGGTGCTTGTGTAGGTTGTTCTGCATCAGACTCAACAATATATGATGTTATTGAACAAATATTAGTTGAAGAAGTACCTGGTGTTATCGCTGTTGAACAAGTTGCTTAAGAGTTTCCTTAGGAAACTCTTTTTATATTAATGTATGTATTAAGCCTAGATTTTGTTCTACTATTGGAATGTTTTTAAATAAAATATCCAATCCCTTTGCATCATTAAATTTAATATATTGATAAAAAATATCAAAAAAATACATTGAGAAACCTGCTAATCCATAGAAATGCTTATGATTCAGACGAGTTTTTTGAAAAAATTGGTTTATTTCTTCAGTAGAGTATGGTTTAATATATATACCCGGAATATTTACTATATCGAAAGCATTTTTAACATTATAATTAGAATTAATTAATAATTGTATACTATTTTCTGCTAAGTGGGAAAAATATAAATATAATGATTGTATGTGTGTTGGAATTTTTATTGCTTTTAGCACATAATAATTATTAAACTCATCTATCATTTTTTCGAGGTCATAGTTAAAATATTCAATTATTGAGATTTTATCAAAATTCATAATTATCATCCCTTCATTAAAGTATATGCACAAAAATCAAAAATTTGAAAGGAGGTTTCAAATGATTAAAATAGATTATGCACAAATTAGAGAGTACGCTGTGAAACTATTAGAACAAAGAGGAGTTACTTTGTTAGATATAGCTAAAATTACACTTGAAGTACAAAAAAAATATTATGATGATTTAACAATTGAAGAATGTTTAGATCATGTTGCAAATGTCCTAAATAAAAGAGAAGTATTAAATACTGTTTTGACAGGGATTACAATTGATATATTAGCTGAACAAGGACATATTGAAGAACCATTAAAATCTATACTTACTAGTGACTATTCATTATATGGCATAGATGAAGTTTTGGCTTATTCAATTGTGAATGTTTACGGTTCAATTGGATTAACAAATTTTGGATATATCGATAAAATGAAATTAGGGATTATTGAAGAAATTGATAGAAAAGGTCATGAAGGAAATAATTGTAATACATTTTTAGATGATATAATTGGAGCTATCGCTGCAGCAGCAGCGAGTCGTATCGCACATACTCGATAAACTTGGAGGATTCAAAATGTTTTTTAATTTCCCATTATTTGTAGCGGTAATAGCTATGTTAATTGCTCAACTTATAAAACTACCTTTAAATTATTTAATTAACAAAGAGTTTACACCTTCAATTGTTTTAAGTACTGGAGGAATGCCTAGTTCACATTCGGCATTTGTTACATCACTTGTAATAGCTGTTGGTATGGTAGAAGGGGTTAAGAGTACCTACTTCGCAATTGCATTTGTTATGGCTGGTGTTGTAATACATGATGCGATGGGAATACGTAGAGAAGCGGGAAAACATGCAACTGTTTTAAATAAAATGGGAGAAGATTTCAAATATTTATTTAATGCAGTTTCTAAAAAAGAGTATGACAAAGAAACATATGATAAAAAGTTTAAAGAACTTTTGGGTCATGAACCTAGTGAAGCAGTTGGGGGAATTCTATTAGGAATTTCTATAGCGATTATATGTTTTTTGGTTTATAAATTCTAAAGGAAATTGAATCTTGCATTCTTTTCCTTTTTTTATACTGTTTTTATTGTATTTTATTAATCAAAAGTTTATAATCATGATAAAATAAGAAAGAATATACTACAAGAGGTGAAAATATGATACAAAATGCATATGATTTAACAATAATCGGCTCAGGTCCAGTAGGAATGTATGCAGCATTCTATGGATCTTTACGAAAATTAAAGGTAAAACTAATTGAATCATTACCAGAACTTGGAGGACAATTACAGGCACTATATCCAGAAAAATATATCTATGATGTACCAGGCTTTTCGGAAATAAAAGCAGGTGATTTAATAAAAAGTCTAAAAGAACAAATGAATACAGTTAAAGAAAATATTGATATCATTGTAGATGAACGTGTAGATTACGTTAGAAGACGAGATGAAGATAATATATTAGAAATTTGTACCGAAAAAAACTGCCATTACACTAAAACTGTTTTGATTACCGCAGGAAAGGGTGCCTTTCAACCTCGTACACTAGAATTACCAAACGAATCCAATTACACTAATATTCATTATTTTGTAAATGATATGAAAAAGTTTGCGAATAAACGGGTTGCGATATTTGGTGGCGGTGATTCCGCGGTTGACTGGGCAAATATGTTAAATGATGTAGCTAAAGAAGTTTCAATCATCCATCGTCGTGATGACTTTAGAGCACATGAACATAGTGTTGAAATGATGAAACATTCTAAAGTTAATGTTTTAACGTCTTATGTTTTAGACAAAGTTGAAGGTGAAGATAAAATAAATAAACTTTATCTAAAATCAGTTAAACAAGAAGAAAATAAAGAGTTTATTGTGGATGAAATAATTGTACTTTTTGGTTTTCTAAGTTCATTAGGTCCTATTGAAACATGGGATTTAACTCTTGAAAATAAAGCTCTTTTAGTAGATAATAATAAACAAACTAATATAAAGGGAGTATATGCTGCTGGAGATTCAAGTACTTATGAAGGAAAAGTAAAAATGATTACTTGTGGATTTGGCGAAGCAGTAATCGCAGTCAATAGTATTTATGGATACTTATTTCCTGATAAGAAAAACGCACCAGTATTTAGTTCAGCATTAAAAAATAAATAACAAGAATAGAGGATTAGTGTGGTAACGTATAATACAGAAAATGTTTGTTCAAAAAAAATTGATATCGAAGTAGAAGGAGATACAATTAAATCGGTAGAGTTTTATGGTGGATGCTCAGGTAGTTTATTAGGGATCAGTAAATTAATAGTTGGTATGAAAATTAATGATGTCATCAAAATATTTGAAAACAACAAATGTGGCAATCGTATTACATCATGCCCTGATCAATTAGCCAAAGCATTAAAACAAATCATTGGTCAATAATTAAAAAGCAAGGAATCTTTCCGAGACTGCTGAAAAAGTAGTCTTAAGTAAAATTGGAAGAGTTAAAAAGACTCTTCCTTTTTCGTGTATCAAAAAAAGGGGAAAAGTGGTATAATTATA
>JARDZP010000031.1 GCA_029240795.1 Haloplasmataceae bacterium
AAAACTAAAACTATTGAAGAAACAATTGAATTTGCGAAAAACTTAGGAAATAAATTATTTCCAGGAGCGGTGATCACCTTAGAGGGTGATTTAGGCGCTGGTAAAACAACTTTTACTAAAGGAATAGCGCAAGCTTTACACGTTAACAAAACAGTTAATAGCCCTACCTTTACGATCATTAAGGAATATGTAGGTGACCTTAATTTGTATCATATGGATGTTTATCGTCTAAGTGATCATTTGGAAGACTTAGGTTTTGATGAATATTTTTATGGCGAGGGTGTATGTGTCATTGAGTGGGCTAGTATTATTGAAGACCAAATTCCTAGAGAAAGATTACATATTAATATATTTGTTCAGGGTGAATTTGAACGTCTTATTGAGCTAGTACCAAATGGAACAAAATATCAAAAATTATGTGAGGTGCTATTTAATGAATAAATTATTTTTAGATACTTCGACTCAAGCATTAATCCTTATTCTTTATCAAAATGATGATGTTGTTGATTATTTGTTTGATGAATCAAAGAATAATCATTCAGAGAAATTAATGTCTTCTATTGAAATGATGCTAAATAAAAATAAAATGACTATAAAAATGATTGATGCTTTTTATGTTACTGAAGGACCAGGATCTTATACTGGAGTTAGAATTGGTGTTACAGTCGCTAAAACACTCGCATATACTTTAAATAAACCACTCTATAAAATTTCAAGTTTAAAAGTAATCGCAGCGTCATATTTAAATGAATTTAATTTTTTGGTTCCGTTAATTGACGCTAGACGAGGAAATGCTTTTGCATCTTTATATGAAGTTAAAGAAGGAAAACTTGTAAATAAATTTGAAGACTCTCTTTATAATGTGGAAACATTCATTCATGATATTAAAAATAAGGTAAAAGATAAAGTTTTAATATGCGGTATAGATAGTGAAAAATTTAAAGATATAATAAAAGAAGACCAATTTATCGTTAGTCCGATGTTGAAAACAGATTTTAAACCTGAAAATATAGTTAAATTAGAATTTGAACAGGTTAAGAATATCCATGCTTTTGTTCCTAATTATAAAAGATTACCGGAAGCAGAACTGAATTTGTTATGAAAAATTACGTGATAGAAAAAGTAAGTATTGAGGATTTTGATGATATTGAAGTAATTGAGTTTAAAACATTTAAAGATCCAATTTCTAAAGATGTTTATATTAAAGATATGTTAGACAATCCGTATAGTTATTATTATAAATTAGTGTTTGAAGATCAATTAATAGGTTATTTTGGTTTATGGGTTATTTTCGAAGATATTCAAATAACAACCATTGCGGTAGATTCAGAGTATCAAGGTTCTGGTTTTAGTAAATTAATGATAGAATTTATTATAGATTTAGTTAAATCACAAAATGCCGAAAATATCACATTAGAAGTTCGAAAATCTAATGAAAGAGCGATTAATTTATATCAGAAATATCAATTTTATAAAGTAGCTGTTCGTAAAAACTATTATGAAGACGGGGAAGACGCTTATTTAATGAAACTTGATTTATAGGGTGCAATTATATCATTACTTTTAAATTAAATATTTGAATGTAAATTATATTCATTAATAAATCACATAATATATATATAAATGTGAGTATTTTTTATTGTTTTAAGAAAATATGATAATTTAATTGAAAAAAATGGAAATTTTGTGTAATATTAATAATATAGAGAAATTATAAGTAGGTGAGATAATGAATGATATCAAATTATTTGATACTGAAGATTTCAATAGGCAATATTTTTACAGTGGAAATGATTTAGGTGCAGTATATACAAAATCTAATACAACTTTTAGAGTTTGGAGTCCTTTAGCTAATAAAGTATCATTATTTTTATATGATAAAGGTTATAAGAGTAAGCCATATGATAAATTAAAAATGGAGAAAGATATAAATGGAACTTGGTTTGTTCAAATCAATGAAGACCTTCATGGTGTTTTTTATACTTTCGAAGTTGAAAAAGAAAATGAAAAATATGAAACAGTCGATGTATATGCTAAAGCATGTGGTGTAAATGGTGAAAGAGGAATGGTTGTAGATTTATCTAGAACTAATCCTGAAGGTTGGGATGAGGATGTGAAACCACAACTTAAAAACTCGACTGATTCGATCATTTATGAAGCACATATTCGCGATTTAACAATTCACAAAACAGCTAATGTTAATCATCCGGGTAAGTTTTTAGGGTTGTCACAAGAGAATACCCGTTCACCAGAAGGATTATCAACAGGCTTAGATCATTTAGTTGAATTAGGGATTACGCACATTAATTTATTACCAGTTGCAGATTTCGGATCTATTGACGAAAACAAGCTTGATTTACCACAATATAATTGGGGTTATGATCCCATTAATTATAATTGTTTAGAAGGATCATATTCATCTAATCCGATTGATGGAGAAACAAGAATAAAAGAATTTAAACGTCTGGTACAAACATTACATAGAAAGAATATTCGTGTCGTTTTAGACGTTGTATTTAATCATTCTTATAATAAAGAAGAATCAAATTTTCATAAAACTATACCCTTTTATTATCACCGCGTAAATGCGGACGGTAAATTTTTAAATCAAACTAAACAAGGTAATGAATTAGCATCTGACCGCGCAATGGTTAGAAAATTCATCATCGATTCAGTTAGTTTTTTCGCTAAAGAATATCATGTAGATGGATTCCGTTTTCATTTAATGGGATTACATGAAATTGATACACTAAATGCGGTAAGAGAAGCAATAGATAAGATTGATCCAACAATCTTACTTTATGGAGAAGGTTCTTTACCAAACGATATCAATATTCCTTATACTAATCGCGCTTTAAAAGAAAATTTGGCTTCCATGCCAAGAGTAGCTGCCTTTAATGATGATTGCAAAGAAGGTATTAGAGGTAGTGAATATTATAATGAACAACCTGGTTTTGTTAATGGCGCAATTAATATGGAAGAGTTTATAAAACTATCTATCGTTGGTGCTGTTCCACATCCACAAGTGAATTATGAAAAAATAAATATAAAACCCTATGCAACTCAGCCAAATCAAACTATAAATTACGCATCTAGACATGATAATTTTACTTTATATGATAAAATTGTTGAAACTACTGAAGGCTTAGATATGAATATGCGCATTAAAATGGTGTATATGGCTACTTCGATTGTTTTAACTAGTCAAGGCATACCTTTTATTCATGCTGGCGATGAAATGCTTAGAACAAAAAATGGTGATAAAAATAGTTATAAATCACCTGATATTATTAATCAAATCGTTTGGCATAGTAAATATGATCATCAAGAATTATTTGATTACTACAAAGGTTTAATAAAACTTCGTAAAGAACACCCTGCGTTTAGAATGACTACAAAAGATATGATTAATAATCATTTACGTTTTATAGAAACATATGTAAGTAATACGATCGCTTTCAATATTACTGATTCAGCTAACGGAGATTCTTACGCTGATATGGTTGTAATTTTTAATGCGAATACATCAGAACTTAAAGTTAGATTACCACACTTTGGTATTTGGAATGTCATAGTTGATGGCGATAAAGCAGGAACTACAGTATTAAGAAAAATATCAGGAAATGAAGTTGTTGTACCTGAATTAACAACATGTGTTCTTTATTCAAATGAAAAGTTAGTAAATGAAGTGACAGTTGTTGAAAAAGGTAAACCTGATTATCATAAATATGCTGGATACGCTGCTGGGGCAATCGGTTTATACTTATTATTAAGAAGAAAAAAGAAAAATCATAAGTAAATGGGGCTATATAGCCCTTTTATTTTGTAAAGGTCGTGATTACATGTTAGTACTAGCAGTTGAATCTAGTTGCGATGAAACATCGGTCGCAATCATCAAAAATGGGAAAGAAGTACTATCGAATATCGTTTCTTCCCAAATCGATATTCATAAAAAATTTGGTGGTGTTGTACCTGAAGTTGCAAGTAGGCATCACGTAGAAAATATAACTGTCGTTTTTGAAGAAGCATTAAATGAAGCTAAAATAAAGATAGATGAGATTGATGCAGTAGTGGTGACTAAAGGTCCTGGTTTAATAGGTTCATTATTAGTAGGAATTAATGCGGCTAAAGCATTTGCTTTTGCTCATAATTTACCACTTGTTGGTGTCCATCATATCGCTGGTCATATTTACGCTAATAACTTAGTAGAAGATTTAAAGTTTCCCTTACTAGCGCTTGTTGTGTCTGGAGGGCATACAGAACTTGTTTATATGAAAGAACACTATGAGTTTGACATTATTGGTCAAACTCAAGATGACGCCGTCGGCGAAGCGTATGATAAAGTGGCACGTGTAGTTGATTTACCTTATCCAGGAGGACCATATATTGATCAACTAGCTAAAGATGGCGTGGAGGAATTTAAATTACCGCGAGCCATGTTAAATAAAGATAATTATGATTTTAGTTTTTCAGGAATAAAATCAGCAGTTATAAATTTAGTTCATAATGCTAATCAAAGAAATGAAGAAATAAATAAAGCCAACCTAGCCAAAAGTTTTCAAGAAAGTGTAGTTGACATATTAGTCGGGAAAACTTTAAAAGCAATTAATCAATATCAAGTTAAACAGTTGGTGCTAGCAGGTGGTGTAGCCGCAAATAGTGGCTTGAGAGAACGTTTAACTGAAGTTATGAAAGATTATCCCAATATTAAATTAATTATCCCACCGCTTAAATATTGCACTGATAATGCGGCAATGATTGGTGTAGCTGGAACTTTTGCCTATTTAAAAGGTATAAGAGATGACATGAGTTTAAATGGTAAGGCAAGTTTGGATTTATAAAAGGAGGAACTAAAATGCAAAAAATATTATTTTTAGAACCTATATTTCAGTCAAGAATATGGGGTGGAACAAAATTAAGAGATAGTTTTAATTATAATATCCCGAATGATTTAACAGGTGAGTGCTGGGCAATATCAGCACATAAAAATGGTGATTGTACGATTATAAATGGTCCATTAGAAGGTAAGAAGTTGTCTGTAGTATATCGTGACAATCGTGAGTTATTTAATGATTGTGAAAGTGCTACATTTCCATTACTTACTAAAATTTTAGATGCGAATGATGATTTAAGCATTCAAGTTCATCCTGATGATGAATATGCTATGAAAAATGAAAATGACTTAGGTAAAACGGAGTGTTGGTATATCTTAGATTGTCAGGAGAATGCAGAAATTGTTTTTGGTCATCATGCGAAAACAAAGGAAGAATTAGTCAAGTTAATCGCTAATAATGAATGGGATCAATTATTGAAACGAGTCAAAGTTGAACCCGGCGATTTTTTCTATGTACCATCTGGAACAATTCATGCGTTATGTAAAGGTCTATTAGTTTTAGAAACACAACAATCATCTGATACAACTTATCGTGTATATGATTATAATCGCAAGGATGCAAGTGGGAACACAAGACAACTACATGTAAATCAAGCGATTGAAGTAACTAATGTGCCCCATGTAGATTATCTTTATAATCGTGAAGTCGTAAAATTTGATCATGCCATGATCACTACTTATGTCAAATCTGATTTTTTTACAGTTGAAAAGTGGCAAGTAGAAGGTTCATTAAATACTAAGTATAACCATAAGTTTTTACTTGTAAGTGTCTTAAAAGGTGAAGGTCATTTTTTAGGTGAACCGATTAAAAAAGGAGATCATTTTATCGTTACTTCAATCAATGATAAAATACATTGCCAAGGAAATTTTGAATTAATGGTTTCTTATTTATAAATAAATTTTTGTTTTTATGGTTTGTTTAAATACAAACCTTTTTTAAATAATAGGAGTACTATAATATGAGGCAATTATAACGATTTTGTGATAGTGAAACTTCTAGTCAAGGAGTCATTAATATTTGTGCATTGTTAACAACATTACCAGAAATTATATTACACCCTTATAGAAATAATTTAATTTTTACTCAAAAACCTCCTTATCATTTATTTATATAATAGAAAGGAGGTTTTCTTTTTGAATAAAATAATTGAAAATATCCCAGTAATTAAAGATGATATAAATTACTGGTTAATAAAAACATCTAATGGAAAATATTATCAACAATTTATTAAGGATCACTTGATCAAACTATATAATTTCACAAATTTAAATGAAATAGGTACAAAAAAAGCTCCACAAATGAATCAATTTATCAATGTTATGAAGGAAAATGACATTGTGATTATACCTAGTCATTTAAAGAAATATATTAGTATTGGTGTTATTACATCAAAATTTGAAAATCAATATCGTCATGTATCATGGATTAAAGAAATTAGCTTTACTGATTTAGATTCAAAGTGTCATAAGTATTTCTTTAAAGATGAAACAATTATATGTTTAAATGATGTAGCGAGTTATCTTGAAAGATTGATTTATGCTTTATATTTAAAAAATGACAAATATTATTTTAGTATCAAAGTTAATCAAAAAAGCAATATTTTATTTAAAAGTATCTATGGGTTATATCGCTTATTTTTAGATGATGAAAATGATGACAATTTAGAAATAAAAATCAATTTACAAAGTCCTGGTATTATTGAGTTTATATCAAAAAATTTAGAAGTTATCATTGTTATAATCAAAATAGTACAAATCATTAGTACCCTAAAAAATCGCAAAGTCGATGATGTGAATATAAAACTAGTCGACAAATATTTTAAATATGAAATTGATAAATTAGAAATTGATGCTCCAGAAATTAATTTAGAAAAAGTTGATAAATAAAATACTTTGTAGCGTATATATAATTAAAAGGTAAAGGAAGTAATAAGATGGATTGTTTATATTTATCATTTATGAATCAGTTTTTAAAAGAAAAAGAATATATCATTATTTTATGTTTAAAAGATTTAAGTAAATTAAATGATGACATTGATCAGTTATATGAAATTGGTATTATTTCATTGTATTATATTTATAAATTTTATAATAATAGTTATTTAGATGTTGAAAATTTTGATTATATCGCATATAATTTTGTATTAAGTAATCTATTAGAATATATTAAGAATAAAGTTTAATAGAAAGGGTGATATATTGGAAAAAAAATTGATCATCAGAAAACCATTAGTTGATGATGCTGAAAAGATTATTAACTATTTAAATCAAGTCGGTGGAGAAAGCGATAACTTATTATTTGGTAAAAATGAGTTTCATTTAAATGTTGAACAAGAAAGAGAATATCTTAAAAATGTAAATAATGATGGTAATTCACTTTTCTTAGTGGGTTTAATGGATGATGAAATAATAAGTATTGCGCAATTAAGTAGTTCAAATCGTAAAAGAATAGCTCATAATTTTGATTTAGGTATTTCTGTTAAACAAGCATTTTGTCATAAAGGGATAGGTAGTGCGATGGTAGAGGAATTAGTAAATTTCGCAAAAACGAATCATAAAAATATTAATTTAAGTGTAAAGGCAAGTAATGTAAATGCGATTAATTTATATGAAAAGTTTGGTTTTAAAAAAGTGGGTTGTCATAAGAATTATTTATGTATAAATGGTGAATATGATGATCAAATATTAATGGATTTAGATCTGGTAAATATGTAAATTAAAATACTTTTTCTATGAGAGAAAAAGTATTTTTTCTTATTTTTCTTTTCCTTATTCTGTTTCATACCAAAATTACACATATTATCCAATAATTGTTAAAAACTATTATTAGCAAATAAGGTGGTGTGTTTATGGAAGATATTAATGTCTTTAATATAGTTAATGACATAGATTATGACTTTATCGAAAAAAACAGTGATAAGATTTTAAGTGATTATTTATATATAAATAATGATTATCCACTTTATAAATATAATAAAGAATTATGGTTTGAAAATCCGCTTTTTGATAGAGATTATGCGTTTTATATGCAAACTCTCATACCCATTTGTAATTTGCTTACCTATTATCGATTAAAAGAAGATGATCGATTAATTGAAAAAGCATTGATCTTATTTTACACTTGGTACGAAGAAAACTATATGACAAATTATTATAAAAAAAATAATGGATTAACCATCGCATTAAGACTGATGGTTGTTTGTGATCTCTTCACAATTGTTAAAAAGATTGACTTATGTGTTTTAGAAGATTCTTTTGAAAATGTGATGTTAAGTCATTGTGCTATATTAGAAAACGATAAAAATTATAAACAAAATAGTACTATTGGACTAGAACAGGATATCGCATTATTTGTATCATCTATCGTTTTATATCAATATTACGGAAATTCTAATTTCTTAAATCTTAAATTATTCGTAAAACATAGAATCATCAATCAACTTAATTTTTTAATCTATGAGGATGGATCTTTTTCTGAACACTCAGTGGAGCAAGCTTATCGTATCAATCTACGATTAATTGATTTCTACTTATTTATTGAAGAATATGGTGAATCAGAAGAACTTTGTAAAATAATAAAAAGTAAATCTGATAATTTATTAATCTTTATTTATGCAATGTTAGAACCAGATGGTTACTTACCAAATATTGGCTTAGGTTCATATACAAAAATAAATATCGATAAACTTATAAAAATCAATCATTCATTATCTGAACATCTAAAATATATTTGTACGAATGGTATAGAGGGGAAGAAATTATTATATCAAAATGTTTATTTCCCTAGTAGCAATTATTTTATTAGTGTAAATCAAAATGAAATTAATGATAATTTCATGAAATTAACGATCTATAGTCATTTTAATCCTTATATAGAAAAACATTATGATCTTTTAGCATTTACGTTTTATCACAAAAACTTACCATTATTTGTAGATTGTGGAAATTATAAAAATAAAGAAAGGTTGTATTACGATAATATGACTTCACTTTATGGTCATAATTCAATTTGTGTTGATAAACATGATTATTTAATTGATAAAACATTTATGAACAAATCAGGTATTACTAATATAACCATCGATAATCATATTACGCTTTTAAGTGAAGTGAGTTGTTTATATGAAGGAATATTATTAAGAAGGAATTTTTTATTTATCAAAAACTATTATTTAATCATTATAGATGAATTTGATAGTATTGAAAATCATCAATATGAGATCATTTTTAACATAAACCAAAAACTTTCAATAAAAAATAATGAATTAGAATATGCGGGTTACCTTGATGAAAAAAAATACTTTTCGATTAAAAATCTTTATTGTACAGAAATTTGTACAACTACATTTTTTAATGGTAATAAAAAAGATTTTAAAGGTTTTCTAAGTTATAATGGTAAAGATATAGAACCTACCAACACCGTTATTTATAAAATTAAATGCAGTAATGGTCTTAATATATCACTTATAACTTTAAATCCTACAATACACGTGTCGTATCAAATTTTAAATGATCAAATTAATTTTAAAATGGGTGATGATGTTTATTCTATCATTAGAAATAAATTTTATCGTTATTTAGAAAAAAACGGCAAGATCTTTCATGATGAAAAAACGAACAATAAAGCACTTCTTAACTCAATTAATGATTTTTATCGACGTAAGAAATAATAAAGTAGTTTACAATTAGCTCTTTATACGATAAAATTATTTATTATATAAAGGGTGGTGACATAATGAAATTAATCGATATCCATAATCATATTCTAAATGGAATTGATGATGGTGCAAAAACAAGTGAAGATACCCTAAAGATGTTACAGATGGCTTATGAGACAGGTATTGAAAAGTTAATCTTTACACCTCACTTTAAAGAGGGTATTTGTGAGAATGATATTCATATCGTAAATACAAAATTTAATGAAGCGAAAAAAATAATTGAAGATCATCATATAAACCTTGAAGTTTACTCAGGATGTGAAATTTTCTTAACTAGAAATAGTTTAGATTTATTAAATCAAAACACCATTCCAACTTTAAATAATTCTAAAAATATATTAGTTGAAACACATCGTTCAAATATTTACCTTACTTATGATTTTGACGATGAAATATATAATTTAGCTGTAGATGGTTATCATGTTATTATTGCGCATCCAGAACGATATCAATTTGTTCATGAAGATATTAATAAAGTTTTTGAATATATAAAAGAAGGCTATATGATTCAAATAAATGTTACAAGTTTATATGATTCAAGTTTAGAAACATATAAAATCGCAAAGAAGTTATTAGATCATAATTTGGTTCATTTTATCGCTAGTGATGCTCATGATTTAGTAAAAAGGACACCTAATTTATCAATGGGTTATAAAATGATCAGTCAAAAATATGGTGAAAAGCGAGCTAATGATTTATTTTATAATAATCAAGTAAAGTTATTAAATAATCAAGAGATCAATTTGGATTTTGAAAAGGTCAAAAAGAGATTATGGTTTTTTTAGAAATGGTTTAATACAAACCATTTCATTTTTATTTGTAAAAGATGATTATAAATGATAAGATTAAAATAACAAAATTTTAGGAGAATATATGAAAAATAAGTATATCATTATTTTATCATTTGTCGCATGTTTAATTTTATATCTATTAGAACAAGTCTTTTTAGTTAATTATTTAGTTAAAACAACTTCTAAATTGATTTTGTTTACAATCATTCCAATCATTTATATGAAGTATATAAAAAAAACAAAAATTAAAAATGCACTTAATCTAAGTAAATTAGCTAAAAATGACCTTAAACTTGGAGTTATATTAGGTTCATTATCGTTTATTACAGTACAAGTCGTATACATCATTTTTAAAGAATTCATTGATTTTTCAGGGATCATTAATGAATTACAAACAAAATCAAAAATAACACCAACTAACTTTATTTTTGTTGGTTTATATATTACTTTTGTCAATTCATTTTTAGAAGAGTTTTTCTTTAGAGGTTTTATCTTTTTAAATCTTTATGAATTAAATAAAAAGAAGACTGCTTATTTTTATTCCGCAGTCTTATTTTCAGTATATCATATCGCAATTTTTAAAACTTGGTTTGACCCTGGTTTAATTTTATTAACTTTATTAGGTTTAATCACGATTGGACTTGTATTTAATTATTTAAACACGAAATCAAAAAATTTCATAAATTCTTGGTTAGTTCACCTAATGGCTGATTCAATTATTATTATTATAGGTATGAAATTGTTTGGAATATTTTAAAATGGGAGGTATAAAGGATTATGAGACAGACAACTAAAGATCAAAAAGATATTAAATCAAAAGGTTTAGCTAGATCAACTTTAATGGGTTCATCAATCTTTACCATTATCATATTTTTCTTTAACTATAATAAAGATACTTTATTTAATTTAACACAAATTATTCTATTGTCCATATTACAAGGTATAATTTATGGATTAATTTATTATTTTATTCAAAAAGCTATTTTTAAAAGAAGATAAATTGCTAAAAGGAAAAAGGATTGCTTATATTAGGCAATCCTTTTCCTTTTATAAAATATTTTATTTCGTTTCTTCTTTCGTTTCTTTAATTATTTTTTCTTGCATAAAGGGTGGCACTTCATCAAAATGATCAAATTTGATTGAAAAAGTTCCACTTGCTTGAGTCATAGCCTTTAAATCAATCGCATATTTTAATACTTCTGATTGTGGAGCGATGGCGATAATTTTTTGCCAATTTTCTTCAGCTTGTTCCATTCCTAAAACACGACCACGACGTTTATTTAAATCTCCCATAATGTCACCAATGTAATCATCTTTAACAGATACTTCTAGTTTCATTATTGGTTCTAGTATTGTTGGGTTCGCTTTTTTACAACCTTCTTTGAAAGCTAAGTGGGCTGCTAATTTAAAGGAAATTTCATTAGAATCTACTGCGTGATATGATCCATCAAATAAAGTAGCTTTTAAACCGATAACTGGGAATCCAGCTAAGATTCCATGCTCACAAGATTCTTTAATACCTTTTTCTACTGCTGGGAAGTAGTTTCTTGGAACGGCTCCACCAAATACATCTTCAGCGAATTCAAATTCTGAAACACAGGGTTCAAAACGAATATGAACATCGCCATATTGACCCGCACCACCAGATTGTTTTTTATGCTTCCCTTGGGCTTCTGCCTTTGTTTTTATAGTTTCACGATATACTACTTTTGCATCTTCAGTTAAAACTTCGACATTAAAAATATTTTTTAGCTTTTCTAGTATTACTTCAATGTGCATTAATCCTTGACCACCAATTAAATATTGGGCTGTTTCACGATTTCTTAATAATTCAATCGTTACATCTTCTTTATTTAATTTATTTAATGATTCAGAAATTTTATCTTCATCATTTTTATTTTTAGGTTTAATTGCGAGATATAAAGTAGGTGGTGGATTAGGAATTTCCCGATATTGGATTAAAGAATTTGGATCACAAATTGTACAGCTAGTAAACAAATCAGCCATTTTAACAACAGCACCGATATCACCTACCACCACTTCATCTGCTGGAATTTGTTCTTTACCTCGCATGAAATAAATTTGACCCATTTTTATTCTTTTACCATTTTGTGCAATCGCTATTTCTTGATCTCTTGTTACTTTTCCTGAACGCACATTAAATAAGTTAATTTGACCTAAGAAGGGATCCATGATTGTTTTAAATACTATAGCTGAGAAAGGTGAATTAATTTCTACGTCTCTTGTAATTTCTTCATTAGTTTCTGGGTTAATACCTGTTGGAAGTTTGCCTTCAGTAGGTGACGGCATGTAGTCCCAAAGCATATTTAATAGTGTGTTAATACCGATATTTTTCATTGCTGATCCTACAATAACAGGAGTTAATTCACCTTTTATTATACCCTCACGTAATCCTTGATGAATTTCATCTAATGAAAATGCTTCCCCACCAAAATATTTTTCCATGAGTGCTTCATTTGTTTCAGCAACTGATTCTATAATTAAATCATGTAATTTATCAACTTTATCCCGTTTTTCATCCCAAATTTCTGCGTCTACACACTTTTCTCCATCATAAATACGAGCTTTCATTTCTATAACATTTACAAATCCTTCAAAATCTGCACTACGACCAATTGGCCATGCAAATGGAACTGCTCGTTTTCCTAACTTTTCACGTATTTCATCTAATACCTTATCAAACTTTATATTTTCTTTGTCCATTTTGTTGACATAGATAATAGCTGGAATACCTTTTCTTCGAATATATCGCCAAGCACTTTCTGTTCCTACTTCTACACCTTTTGTCGCATCAATGACAATAATTACACCTAAAACGACTCTAAGTGCACTATTTACTTCACCAACAAAATCAGTATATCCTGGTGTGTCTAAGAAGTTATATTTATGTCCTTTATATTCAACAGGAATGACCGATGTTGAAATTGAAATATGACGCGTTTTTTCTTCTTTTGTAAAGTCGGAAACAGTAGTACCCTTTTCGATATCTCCTTTCTTAGAAATTACTCCTGCCACATTTAGGATAGCTTCTGATAATGACGTCTTACCAGAACTTTGATGTCCTAAAATGGCAATATTACGTATGTCGTTAACATCGTATTTGTTCATTATATCAACCCTTCCGATTAAATGTTAAAGCGCTTACAAAAGATATAAAAAAAATATCTTTGATTTAATTATATTATAAAATTATGGTAAATAATAGTTTTTTTTGTAAAAAAGTAAAATAATTTAAATATAACTCATTACTTTTGTTATAATAAATAGGAGGTGATTTTATGAGAGTGTTTATCGGTATTGAATTTGATAATGATGTAAAAGACTATTTAAGTGAAATTCAAAATGAAGTTAAAATAGGTGCTACTAAAGGAAATTATACACTGTATGATAATTTTCATTTGACATTAAGATTCATTGGAGAAGTTAGTAATGAAGATATAAATGATCTATCTGAAGTACTAACAACATTTGCGGCTGAAAATTCCTCATTTCCGATTAAAATAGGAGGTTTAAATTCTTTTAATCGCAATAATAAACATATTGTTTATGTTGAAGTACTAGAGAATCAAGAAAAGCTTAAAAAACTCGCAAAAACAATTGATAATGGATTAAAAGAATTATCTTTAAAATTAGATGATTTTAATTTTAAAGCTCATATAACCATTGCTCGTGAAGTTGTGTTTGCACAATTATCTATATTAAATATTTTAAGAAATTATGATAAACCAATCTTAGTTAAAAAAATATCTTTAATGTTAAGTTCTCGTGATAAAAATAATATTTTAAGATACACGCCATTATTTACTGTTAATATGAGATAAACTTACTTGTCAATTCATTTTTAAAATCATACATTATATCATGAAAAAAAGGTGATGGTATGATTTTAAAAATTACAGATGACATTGTTTTAGAAATCAGAGGTAATAGAAATAATTTTAGTATTTCATATATAAATGATAATCTCATCTATTTATTACCTCTTTTTATTGAAATTATTGAATTTAATAAAAAGTATATCAGTAAATATTATGATCGATTGACAAAAAAATATTTTAATTTCTTGACACTAGCGCCATATGATTTTTATATTTTCGCTCAAGCAAATTTCAATAATAGTCGATTATTAATCACACAAACAGAATATTACGCTTATCAATTATATAACTTATTGTTACTTCCAGAAACCGAAGAAGTCGCAATTAAAGAAAAATGGCAGAAACAAAATGAAATGGATTCAAGATTTCATAATATGGGTACAGGTGGTTATAAAAATAAAAAGTATCTTTTAAAAGATATTCATAATGGATATTTAGAAGCAGTATATAATGAGGATGGTAAAATTGTCTTAGACCATATTAATGACGGTACTTATAATTTGTATCATAAAAGTTCACTACACAGCATTGATATTATCTTGTGGCTGATGTATGGAGTATTAAGTTATGATTTATTTTCCATGAATCAACGTGTAACTATTTTAAAAAGTAATCTTTTAGATATCTATCATTTCAAACTATAGTGATCCCTGGTCAGTTTTTAGTTAGTAAGTTATAATCAATTAAATAATAATAAGTTTAATTGTATGAACCAGTTGATAAGGAATGAGATAACACAGTATTATAAAAAATAGATTAAATCTAAAGGATTGTACAAACTCTTTTAAATCTAATTTATCTTTCGTAATTGGTCACAATATGTTATACTTTATCATATAAAAATTATCTTTATTTTTTGTGTTTATTAATCAATTTATAAATATACTTAAATAACTGAATCATTTATAGTTAAATTGAATAATATTTAATAGGATGAGATTTAGAAAAGAGGATTTTGATGAGAAAGTTTCCAAGTTCTATGATGACTCAGCATCCAGATAATGTAGAAAATTATATCTCCATACAACAAGAACCGGAAGAAGCATTTCATGGCCTAACGGAACAAAGTAAAGGTGGTCTTGGAATAGAAGAAATAATGATAGATTTTGAAGGTAAGTTAACTCCATATCATCAAACATCACAAATCGCACTCGGATTATTAAATAAAGGTATCACACCTGGTGTTGATGTCGCAATCACACCTCGTATTCCAAATGCGAATAAAGAAACTATTTTTAGGCAACTTATGAGTATTATGTCATTAGTTGAAACGAATGTGCAAGTATTCCGTAATACGGGCATTCAAGCTATAAAAGAGACAATTGTACCAATGGTTGAGACTGGTGCAGAAATCGCTCAAATCCAAGAACGAATAAACTCGGTCATTGAATTAAGTAATAAAAATTATGATATAAAATTTCCCTTAAATAGTATTAAAATAATCCCACTCATTGAAAGTGTACCCTCTTTAGTTAATATAGATAAAATCTTTGATGATTTTTATGAATATAAAAATTCTCAAAATTTTGATTGTTTAAGATTTATGCTTGCTAGAAGCGATTCGGCGATGTCTTATGGGATGATTACTGGTGTCTTATCAGTTATTATTGCCATTGATAAGTCTTATAAATGGGGTCTTAAAAACGGTGTAGAGGTGGCTCCTATACTTGGCTGTGGTTCACTTCCATTTAGAGGACATTTTACCGCAGAAAATATTGAAAGTTTAATTGAAACTTATTCTGGAATTAAAACTTTTACCTTTCAATCAGGTATTAGATATGATCACGGTAGTGAAAAAACAATTGAAGCAGTAAATAAACTTAAAGCTAATATCGATAAGTCAGTTCATCGTAATTTATCTCAAGAGGATATCGATTTGATGATTGAGTTTATAGGCATATTTACAAAGTATTATGTAAATACATTTATTAAGATTATTAATCAAATTAATAATATCGCGGAATTTATCCCGAAAAATCGTGATCGATTAACTAAAGCAAAAACTGGTTTAGAATATGTAAGAGAAGTACCTAATTTAGATGAAATTATTGATTTAATTAAAGACGAAAAAGTAAAAGAAGATTTACAAGCTATCAATACAACCAATGTTGAATATTCTGTACCTAGAGCTATTTCATTTACTGCGGCAATGTATACAATTGGCTTACCACCCGAATTTATGGGAATGGGTCGCGGATTAAAAGAGATTCAAGTTAAATATGGTGTGGAAGGTATTAATAAATTAAAAGAATTTTATCCACAAATGGTTACAGACTTTAAATTTGCGGCTTTTTATGCAAACCCAAAAGTGGCAAGAAAAATAATTAATGAAGTTGCTAGACTTGAATATGAAGAAGATTTACTGTTGGTTAATGAAATATTAGAGTTAGGTTATGATTTTGAAGCATTATACGAAAATGAGTTTTATCATACATTATTAAAAACAACTAGACCAATCCTAATGCATCTATTAGGTACAGAAAACAATTTAATTAAAAACAAAACTGATGAATTAAACATTCTCAATGAATGGATTATCAGAATGGGTAAATTAAGAGGTAGTTTAGGATAAAAAAAAGATATGTCTAATTTTTAAATTAGTACATATCTTTTTTCATTTTAAGCGATAGCTAAATCATGATCCGATGTATTCGTATCAATCGAATTATGTAAATTATAATATTTACCTTTACGTTTTAATAATTCTTCATGAGTACCTTGTTCTTTGATTTCACCTTGATCCATCACAATAATTAAATCTGAATTTCTAATGGTACTTAAACGATGTGCAATAACAAATGTTGTTTTATTTTGAGTAAGGTTATTGAGCGCGTTTTGTATTTGTTTTTCCGTAATGGTATCGACACTACTTGTTGCTTCATCGAGAATTAGAATATCAGGATTTTTTAACATCGTTCTCGCTATAGATAATAATTGTCTTTGACCATGACTTAAATTTGAACCATTTCGAGTTAACATGGTTTGATATCCATTAGGTATAGAAGTTATAAAGTCATGACAATTAGCTAATTTACAAGCATTAATGATTTCATCTTCTGTCGCATTAAGCTTACCATAACGAATATTATTATAAATGGTATCAGAGAAAAGGTTTGTATCTTGTAATACGATTCCTACATGCTCGGCTAAACTTTCTTTGGTAACATCTCTAATATCTTTATTATCAATTAAAATTTGACCTTCATTAATTTCGTAAAATCTTGTTAATAAATTAATAATAGTTGACTTTCCTGCACCTGTATGTCCAACTATAGCAATCTTCATATTGGGTTTTGCGTGAATAGTCACATTATTTAAAATCGGTGTACCAGGGTTATAACTGAAAGATACATTGTTAAAATCAACTTTGCCAAATACATTTTCTAATATTTCAGCGTTAGGACTATTTTTTATTTCTGAAGTATCATCTAGAATGTCAAAGATCCGTTCAGCGCTAGATAATGCATTTTGAATATCAGTATAAAGGTTAGCTAGTGAATTGATTCTGGATCCAAATTTATTAGCCAATTCAATAAAGACGATAATGATCCCTGGAGTTATTAATCCAAATTTTACATAGAATGATTCAGGATTAGTATATCCCAAAACGACCATTGCTGCACCAGTTGTAATGATACCAATGTATCTAATATTATTTAAAAATCCCATAACTGGATCCATAAAGTTTGCGATTGTTAATGCCTTAATAGTAGTATTTTTTACATTATTACTTTCTAAGATAAATTCACGGATAATTTCATCTTCTTGACAGAAAGATTGGATGACTTTAGCTCCATTAATTTGTTCAGCAACATAACCATTAAGTGCTCCTTGTTCATAACGCATTTTTCTAAATTGTTTACGAGAAACTTTAGCTACAAGTCGAGCAGAAAGAACAATCGGAAAAATAAAGATCAATGCGATGCCGGTTAGTAATAAATTCATTTTCGCCATTAATCCTAAAGTTCCGATTAACATGACGACACTTGATATAATGTGAACAACAGTCTGTGTCATGGTATTACTTATATTATCAACATCATTGGTAATACGTGTCATTAAATCACCATCACGATTTTTATCAAAGAAACTAACGGATAATTGTTGCATTTTCGCAAACATATTGCGACGCATCTTCGCTAAAGTTCTTTGTGAGATACCAATCATCATAAAGGAACTTAAATAGTTCGTGATATTTTCTAATAAATATAATGTTGCTAAAAATAAAATAATTTTAAGGAAACCCTTAAGAATACCTTGATTTAGGTAATCATCTAGTATGACTTGATAAACTTTTGTTGCTGCAAGGGTTAAAAGAATGGAACCGATTATTAAAATAATAACGACACTGAGTAACCTTATTTCAGTATTTAAATATTTAATCAATCTGAATGAAGTTTTCATCGCATTTTTGGGTTTATCGTTTCTTTTACGATAGGTTGATTGTTTATATAAATCAATTCTTGATTTTGAATTATTTGCCATTGTTAACCCCCCCAATTTGAGTTTCATAAATATCTTGATAATATTTATTATTCTTTAATAACTCTTCATGACTACCATGCCCTGTTATAACACCATTTTCAATAACAATAATTTTATCAGCATTCATAACAGATCGTATACGTTGTGCGATTATTATCACTGTTTTATTGTTTATATGTTTGTTAATTGCATCAAGTATTTTTACCTCAGTTGTCATATCAACTGCACTTGTACTATCATCAAAGATTAAGATTCTAGGTTCTGTTATAAATGATCTCGCCATACTTAGTCGTTGCTTTTGTCCTCCTGAAAGGTTAATCCCTCTTTCACCAAGGATGGAGTTATAACCATCAGTAAATCTCGTAATAAATTCATAGGCCTCGGCATCCTTAGAAGAACTAATTAACAATTGTTCTTCAGCAGACATTGCCCCTAAACGCACATTGTCTTCAATGGTTCCAGCAAATAGTAAAGCTTTTTGCATGACTGTACTGATTTGAGAACGAAGGGTATGAAGATCATACTTTCTTACATCAATATCATCAACTTTTACTTGACCTTCTGTTACATCATAGAACCGAGAGATTAAATTAACTAAGGATGTTTTACCGCTCCCTGTTGGACCGATAATTCCAAGTTTTTCCCCAGAGTTAATTTTGAAGGTAATATCTTTTAATATCGGACTAGAATTATTATAAGCAAATGTTACATGATCGAATTCGATTGTACCAGTGATTTCTACATCAGTTATAGATTCTAATTCTTTAGGTAATTCTGTATCAGCTTCAAGTAATTCTAAAATACGAGCAGAAGATGCTTCAGCACGAGGTAACATATTAATTAAACCTGTTAACATTTGTAAGGCACCAGCAATTTGACTTAAGTAGATAATAAAAGCGGAGATATCACCAATTTTTTCGTGATCATATCCACCAATAAGTAATACCGCGACGGTGCTCATACTAATAATAAACATAAAGATGGGTGAATTGATCGATGTAAATTTATTTGCCTTTATTGTAGTTGTCATTAAATCATCAATGGATTGATCAAATTTTTTGTTTTCGTAATTTGAACGATCAAAGGCTTTTACAACCCGAATATTTTCTAAATTTTCTTGAGTAATAGTGTTTACAAATTCTAATTTATCTTGAACCTTCCTAATTTTAGGATAGGATTTAACAACAATAATATAATTTACTATAAAAATAATTGGAATGTTTATAAATAATATGATGGATAAATTTGGACTAAGCTTAATCGCCATATAAACTGCACCAATCAAAATAAAGGGCGCTCTAAATAATGTTCTAAAAAGATTTTTAGTGATCCAACGTAAATTATTTGTATCTGAAGTAGCACGTGTTATTACTTTCCCTATTTCATATTCATCTAAACTCGTAAAAGACATTTTTAATGATTTTTTGAAAGTATCGATCCGTAAATCATTTCCCATTTCAGCACTTGACCAGTTTGAAAAGAAATTACTAAAAAATGCGAATACAATACTTAATGCACTATATAAGAGCATAAATAAACCATAGTATAAGATGTCAGTTATAACCCCATTTAATACAACGCCTTCGTTAAGATCGTCTATCATGTTTATAATTGAACTCATTGCTTCAGGAATTAATAAGTTCATAAGAACTTCAAAAAGTAAAAATAAAACACTTAAAAAGGCTGTAAACCAATAAGGTTTCAGATACCGTAAAATTTTAATATAGCTTCTCATCTGTTTCTCCTCAATCATGTAAAATTGTTTAAAATACAACAATCTTATTTTAACATTATATATACTTAAGTCAATTAGGAACTGCTCCACTTTGATAAATTATAGTGAGATATATTACAAATAATTTATTTTATTATAAAAGTTATAAACAAGGAAAAAAA